>NZ_JANJFJ010000147.1:0-9684 GCF_024626565.1 Microbacterium sp. zg.Y909 | reverse complement strand
ACGAACAGGAACACGAGCATGATGAGCATCGGCACCGCCACGAAGATCGGCGGGCGGGCACGCTTGCGCTTGGCGAGCCGCGTCGTGACCACGCCCGTTGCCGGGCCGCGTGCATCGAACTCGGTGCGCGGAACGTAGATGGATGATGTCATTTCTCTCTCCGATTCCGCTTCACTTCGCGTACTGCACGCGCGGATCGAGCCACCCTTGGGCGACGTCGGCGAGCAGGTTGCAGAGGATCACCATGATCGTGGCGACGAGCACGGCACCCTGGACCACCGGGTAGTCGCGGGCGCTGATCGCCTCGACCAGGAGCGCTCCGAGCCCGGGCCAGCTGAACACGACCTCGATGACGAGGGTGCCGCCGAGCAGGGTGCCGAGCTTCGAGCCGAAGACGATCACCGTCGTCGGCAGCGCGTTGCGCAGCATGTGCATGATGACCCTGCCGTCGGAGATGCCGCGGGCGCGCAGCGCGTCGACGAAGTCCTGGTTCTTCACCTCGAGCAGGCTGGCGCGCAGAAGCCGGGTGAGCATCGCCGCCGCGGACGTGCCGAGGGTGATCGCCGGCAGCACCAGGTGCCGGAGATTCGACCAGACGGCATCCGGGGATCCCGCGATGATCGAATCCACGATCGGCAGGTAGGTCACGACCGGCACGTTGTACGAGGACCCCATGATCCCCCCGGTGGGGAAGATCGGAAAGGCGACGCAGAGCAGCAGGATCAGCATGATCCCCTGCCAGAACGTGGGCATCGAGACCCCGAACATGCTGCCGACGGTGCCGAGGCGGTCCCAGACGCTGTTCTGCTTCAGCGCGGAGATGAGCGCGAGCGGCAGCGCGATCAGCACGGCCACGATCATTCCCGCGATCGTCAGCTGCAGCGTCGCGCCGAGCCCTTCCACCAGCGCCGTCGACACCGGGATGCGCTGCGTGATCGAGATGCCGAGGTCACCCCGGATGGCTTGGAGGATGAAGGTCGCGTACTGCAGCGGCAGAGGCTGGTCCAGTCCCATCTCCGCACGCAGGAGCGCCCGCTGCTCCGCAGTGGCCCCCTCCTCCGCCGCCAGGAGATCGACCGGATCCCCTGGCAGCACGCGCACGAGGAGGAACACCATGATGGATGCGCCGAACAGAACCAGCAGCGCCTGTGCGACTCTGCGTCCGATGAAGCCGATCATGCCGCCGTCACTCCTTCAACTCGACGCCGGTGACGTTGTACTGCCCGATCGGCGAGGGGACGAAGCCCTTTACCGACGTGGAGACGCCGTAGATCTGGTCGGGGTTGACGATGGGAACCCACGGGGAGTCATCCATCAGCATCTCGATGAGCGGCTCGTAGTACTCGTTCGCCGCGTCCATGTCGGGGACGTGACTGAACGCGGTGTCGATGAGCCGGTCGACCTCGGGGGAGGTGTAGCCGGTGAACACCTGCGACTCGCGCGTCGAGCTGTGGAAGTGCTGACGCCAGATCTCGTCGCAGGTGCCGCGACCGGCACCCCAGCTGGCCAGGTACAGCTCGCTGTCCCCCGCGTTGATGCGGGCGAGGTAGGCGCCGTCCTCCATCGAGTTGACGTTGACCTTCAGCCCGGCCGCGCGCAGCTGGCCGGCGATCGCCTCGGCGACGTACTTCTCGCTCTCGACGGTGTCGAGCGTCACGGGGGGAAGCTCGCTGAGGACCTTCGATGCCTTCTCGGGGTCGAAGTCGTAGCCCTCGAAGTCGGGGTTGTAGCAGTTCATGTTCTGGAACGCCGGCTGGTTCAGCGGCTCCGCTCCGCCCTCGAAGACCGCCTCGGCGATCTCCTTCTGGTTGACCGCGTGCTGCATCGCCTGGCGGACGCTCTTGTCGGCGAACTGACCGCGCTCGACCTGCATCCCCAGGTGCCAGACCTCGGTGCCCGAGGCGGAGACGGCCTCGGTGCTGCCGAACAGCGTCGCGGCCAGGTCCGCGGGCACGTTGCCGATGATGTGCGCCTCGCCCGACTGCAGCGCCGCGATGCGGCTCGCCGTCTCGGGGATGACCTTGATCACGAGGCGCTCGACTTTGGCCACCTCGCCGAAGTAGTCCTCGTTGCGCTCCAGGATGATGCCGCGTCCCGGATTGTCGCTGACGAAGACGAACGGGCCGGTGCCGATCGGGCTCTTCGCGAACTGCTCCGGACCGACCTCCTCCATATAGCCGGGCGCGGCCATCTCGATGTAGGCGAGCGCGAGGGGGAAGGCCCCGTCGCGCTGCGTGGTGTGGAAGTTGACGGTGTGCTCGTCGACGACCTCGACGCTGTCGAGGGTGACCACGAGAGAACGCCGCGGCGACGCCGTGTCGGGGTCGAGGATGCGGTCGAAGTTGTACTTCACCGCGGCGGCGTCGAAGACCTCACCGTTGGTGAAGGTGACGTCGTCCCGCAGCTTCACCTGCCAGGTGGTGTCCGACACCATCTCCCACTCGGTGGCGAGAGCGGGGATGACCTGCAGGTCGTTGTCGAGCTCCATAAGGGGGGTCATGATCTGCCGCACGACGTACTGCGTCGCCCGCCCTCGGAAAGCGGCCGGGTCGAACGTCTGCACCGCTTCCGTCTGGGCGATGACCAGCTCCGTGCCCTGCACCGACCCGGAGGCCTGGCCCGATCCGCCCGCACAGGAGGTGAGCACCAGCGCGAGGCCGGCCAGGCCCACGGCGATCGCCCGCGCCGGCGTGCGGGTCATCCTGGAGCGTCGTTGCTTCTGGGGATTCACTGTCTTACCTTCCGTTCTCAACCCGAAGTCGCGATCGTCGCGGATCGGGCTCGGGATGGGCGTTGATGAGCTCTTGCGTGTACTCCGCGGTGGGCGAGGTGAGCACTCTGCTCGCATCGCCCTGCTCGACGACCTGCCCGTTGCGCATCACGCAGACGTCGTCGCAGAACTGCTCCACCACAGCGAGGTCATGCGACACCATGAGGTATGTCATGCCGAGCTCTCGCTGCAGGTCCTGGAGGAGCGTGAGGATCTGCGCCTGGATCGACACGTCGAGCGCCGAGACCGGCTCGTCGAGGATGAGCAGCTTCGGCGCCACGGCCAGCGCGCGGGCAATCGCGATGCGCTGGCGCTGACCACCGGAGAACTCGTGGGGGAACTTCTCGGCGGCAGAGCCGGGCAGCCCGCACATCTCCAGCAGCTCCGCGACCCGGGCGCGGCGTTGCGCCGCATCACCGAGCCCGTGCGTCAGCATGCCCTCCGCGACGAGCGATCCTACGCGCCACCGCGGGTTCAGCGAGGAGCCCGGATCCTGGAACACGATCTGGATGTCGCGCGTCACCTGGGCGGCGTCCTTGCGCGAGAGCTTGACGATGTCCTTGCCGTGCCAGAGGATCTGCCCGCTGTCCGGGGTCAGCAGCCGGCACACCATGCGGGCCGTCGTCGACTTGCCCGACCCGGATTCGCCGATCAGGCCCATCGTCGTCCCCTCACGCACCGAGAGCGAGACATCGTTCACCGCGTGGACGGCCGACTTCTTGGCGAAGAGGCCACCCGCTCGGAACACCTTGTCGAGGTTGCGGACGTCGAGTGCGATGGTCATCGGAGTACCTCTTCTGCCAGGAGCGACCGCTGCGGGAGCGGGTTGAAGCAGCGCACGATGCTTGCACCGACCTGCTCCGCTTGCGGCAGCTGCTGGTGGCACACGGGTGTCGCCGAGGCGCAGCGGTTCGCGAACGGGCAGGCCCGCGCCTCGCCGACGACGGGCACTGCCTGCCCAGGAATCGGGCGCAGCGCGGACTTCTGTCCGCGCTTGGGCAGCGTGTCGAGCAGCGCCTTGGTGTAGGGATGCCGCGGCTCGTCGAAGAGGTCGAAGATCCCGGCCTTCTCGGCGACGATGCCGCCGTAGAGCACGACCACGCGGTCGCAGGTCTGCGCCACGACCCCGAGGTCATGCGTGATGAGGACGACGGCGGCATTGCGGTCGCGGCAGACCTTCTGCAGCAGCTCGAGGATGCGCTTCTGCACGGTCACGTCAAGGGCGCTCGTCGGCTCGTCGGCGATGATGATGTCGGGGTCGCCGATCAGCGCGACCGCGATCGCGACGCGCTGGCGCATGCCGCCGGAGAGCTGGTGAGGGTAGGCGTCGAGCCGGGACTTCGCGTCGCGGATCTGGACCTCCTCGAGGATCTCGAGGGCGCGCTGGCGCGCTTGGGCCTTCGTCGCCTGGGGATTCGCCGCGCGGTACGCCTCGACGAGCTGGTACCCGACCGTGTACACCGGGTCCAATGCCGTCAGCGCATCCTGGAAGATGTAGCCGATGCGGCGGCCACGCACCTTGCGCATGTGGGAGCGGGATGCCTCCACGAGGTTGTGTCCGTCGAACTCGATGCGCCCCGAGACCTTGGCGTTCTTGGCGAGCAACCCCACGATGGCCTTCGCGGTCGCGCTCTTGCCGGCGCCGGACTCGCCGACGACGCCGAGGAACTCCCCCTTGCGCAGCTCGAACGATGTGTCGACGACCGCATTGACCGCGCCGAACTGCACCCGGAGCCCCTCGACTCGGAGGATCGTCTCGGATCCGCCTTGCTGAGTCGGTAACTTCATCGTTTCCACTCCCATCGTCAGGAATGCAGGCTGCGCCATCGCCCGAGAGCCCGACCGACCTACTAGATATAAAGTATAGAATACTGGATGTGCGGGTCGCCGCATGTTTTATTTCGGCGACCCGCCTCCAGGTTTCAGTCGAGGTCCGCGAGTGCGGGCTCGACGGGTGCTGCCAGCAGGTCCGAGAGCGCGGCGGCGGGCGTGTCCGGGCCCGCCGTCAGCACGAAGTCCTCGATCGCTGCCAGTCGTTCATCGGTGACGAGGCCGCCCACCAGGCCGCGGAACTTCGTCCTGACGCCCTCCCCGTCGAAGTCGCGATCCTGCGGCGGCGTGGTCTGCAACGTCCGCGTCGAGCCGTCCGTGAGGCGGATCTCGACATCGGTGACGAAGCGCCGGGCACGCCCGAGCTCGTCGATGCGCGGATCATGGACCACGTCGATGCGGCGCATGAGGTCCCAGATCTCCGGTCGGGCGAGCGAGGCCCCGGAGAACTGCTCGACGTAGGCCGCGCCGTCCAGCAGCGCGACAGCCGTCGCGAAACGCAGGTTCATCTGGGCGCTGAGCGGCGCGCCAGGCGGCTCCATCTCCCACGCTGTGCGGCGGGCGACGCTCTCACTCACGCCGATGCGGATGCTCTGCACATCCTCTGCCCGCAGGCCTGCAGCGCGCTGCTCGACCATCGCATCGATCGTCGAGTGCAGCATGATGAGGCATGCGTGCCGCTTGATGCCGATGGTCTTGAGGATCCACTCCTCACCGAGCCCGTCGGTGAGCTTGGTGAAGTCCGCCTCGCCGGCGTCGCCCAGGATCGCCGCAGCGAGCCCTCCGTAGGGATGCTCGATGACCGACTCCGTGCCGACGAAACCCCGGCTCGCCAGTGCGGCACCCACCAGACCCGACTGCGCGGCCATGCCGTGGTGCATGCGCTTGACCATCGATTTGTACTGCGCCGACATGAGGCCGCTGGCCCGCGTCACCGAGTTGCCGATGGCGCTTTCCATCTGCGCAGCATCCAGCCCGAAGACCGAGCCTGCCGCGACAGCGGAAGCGGCCGTGCCGTACACCGACCCGGTGTGCCAGCCGATGGTGCTCAGCCGTCCGCCGCCCATGGCCATGCCCACGCGGGGCCCGACCTCGTAGCCGACGGTGAAGGCGCGCAGCAGGTCGCCGATCGTGGCATCCGGATGCACATCCGCCGCCGCCATCGCCGCCGTGACGACCACTGAGGAGGAGTGCAGCGCCCCGTGGGCGTGGAAGTCGTCGAGCTCGAAGCCCTGCACGAACGTGCCGTTGAGCAGCGCGGCGCTGGAGGGCGAGACGCTCTTGCCCCACCCCCACAGCGTCGCGCCGGTGCCCGAGTCGACGATGGCGAGGGCCTCGACCGCCTTGCGCGCCCACGGAAGCTTGGCGCCCACCAGCCCGCAGGCGATGCCGTCCAGCAGCAGCAGCCGCGTGCGCTCGAGCACATCCGTCGGGATCTGGGCGTACTCGAGGCCCGAGGCGAACTCCGCCACAGCGCGGGTGACCCGCACGTCGGCGGCGAGGGTCGTCATCGCCCTGCCTCGGTGGCCGCATGCGCACCGGCGCGGCCACCGAACACCACGTTGCGGGTCATGCCGCTGGTGGAGGGGTAGTTGTGATAGAACATGCCGACGATGTCGCCGTTGGCGTAGAGACCCTTGATCGGCTTCTGCGAGGTGTTGAGCACCTGGCCGTCCGCGTTCGTCTTGACGCCGCCGAAGCTGAAGGTGATCGCTCCGGTGACGGCGTAGGCGAGGAAGGGGCCCTTCTCGATCGGCAGCGCCCAGTTGCTGTGGGGCGGCACCAGGCCCTGGGCGTTGCGGCCGTCTTCGACCGTCGGGTCGTAGGTGACTGCGACGTTGACGGAGTCGTTGTACTCCGACACGGTGCGCTCCAGCGCAACGGGGTCGATACCGATCTTCTCGGCGAGCTCCGCGATCGAGTCGGCCTGGTAGGGCGTCGCCGAGCGGTACGCGTCGGGGAACAGCGCCGTGGCCTGCTGGTCGTAGATCTGGTACGCGATGCCGTCGGGCTGACGCGACACGGCCCAGCCGGTCTTGGCGTACGTGTACGTGCGGTGGCGCTCGGACTCGTCGAAGAACCGCTCGCCGTTCGTGTTCACGGAGATGCCGTAGGGGTACGCGTAGCGGTTGACCTTGTTGTCGACCTCGACGTTGGGAGCGCTCGCGTCGATGGGCGAGGCGTGACCGCCCTGCCACTGCCCGGACGTGTCCGCACCCAGCTGGACGGCCATGTCCAGCACCTCGCCGGTGTTGTGCCGGCTGCCGCGCACCTTCATGAGGTCCGAGCCAGGGGGCAGGTAGCGGGCGCGACGCTCGGCGCTGGCCTGGAAGCCACCGCTGGCGAGGATGACCGCCTTCGCCTCGATCTCGGTGCGACCATCGGGGCCGTCGACGACGACGCCGTGCACCCGGTTGGAGTCGCCGAGGATGCCGGAGACGCGGGTGCCCGTGCGCAGCTCGATGCCGAGTTCGTCGCCGATCTTGATCCACTGCTCGACGAGGCCGAGGCCGCCGCCGACCGGGCCGAGAACGGTGCCCGGGGGGAACTCGAGGATGCCGTCGCGGTCGACCGGCGTCTGCCAGGCCAGCCACTTGTGGCCGAGCTCGGTCATCCAGTCGATGGCGTCGCGGGAGTCCTCGACCAGGGTGCGGGCGAGCTCCGGGTCCATCAGACCCTTGGTGACGCGGTTGAGGTCGCTCGCGAAGTCTTCCTTCGTGTACGGGCGCACCTTGAAGCGACCCTTGAGCTCCTCCTGCTGATCGGAGTTGAGCAGCTCGAAGAGGTCGTCCGTGCCGTCATGCACGACACGGAAGCCCATCTTCGAGAATCGGCAGTTGCCACCCACTTCGTCGCGTGGCGCCTTCTCGATGACCAGCACCCGCTCTGCGCCGGCATGACTGGCGGCGACCGCCGCTGCATACCCTGCACTGGCTCCGCCGACGACGACGACGTCGTACTTCTCACTCATTTCGCCTCCATGGTGGTCGACTTCGTCGATCGACCGCTGCCCTGAATGTACCGTATATAGAAAGGATTGTATAGATTATACGGAGACGTTTCAGAAGTGTCGTCAGTCGCCCTTGAGGCGTGAGAGGCGTTCCTTATAAGCGTCCTGGACGTGCGCGCCCACGAGCTTGCCGGCCTCGGCGGCATCACCCTTCTCTATGGCGGCGACGATCTCGTCGTGAGCGTGGAGGAACTCCGTGACGGAATCGCCACTGTCCCATTGGCTCTGCGAGGTCGGGATCACCGTCTTCCACAGCGGCCCTACGACGCGATCGGCGATGTACGGGGCTCCCGCGCGCATGAGCGCGAGGTGGAACTCCCGGTTCAGCCGAGAGAGCCGTTCGGCGCCCTGCCCCGCCGCGACGGCGGCCTTGAGTTCTTCGTGCTTGCGCTTCACGTCCGCAAGCGCACTCGCGTCGCTGCGTTCGACGGCGAGCTCCGCGAGCAGCTTCTCGACCTCGATACGGAAGCGGTACAGCGCGTACAGGTCTTCCTCGGGCATGGTGTTGACGGTCGCACCGCGGTGAGGCGAGTAGCTGACGTGCCCCTCCGCCTCCAACTGCCGCAGCGCCTCGCGCACGGGCGTGGCGCTGACGCCGTAGCGGGCACTGATGTCCCCTTGCCGGATCTGCGCCCCGGGCTCGATCGCCCCGTCGACGAGCTCCTGCCTCAGGCGCTGCAGAACATATTCCGCTTTGCTCAGCGGCCTCTCGAAAGACTCCGCCCGTCCGGCCCCAGCCTCGGGTTCGCGTGTACTCATCCGCACAATTTACCCCACGTATAGAATGCAGATATTATCTATACTCTATATCTTCTTGGAGGAGCATCATGACCGTGCACCTGACCGTCGACGAGGGCGTCGCCTGGGTCACCCTCGACCGCCCCGAGGCCCTGAACGCCCTCGACGCTCCTACTCGCGCGGAGCTGCGCACCATCTACAGACGTATCTCGGACGACAGCGAGATCCGGGTCGCCGTTCTGACGGGTGCCGGCGACAGGTCGTTCTCCACCGGCGCGGATCTCAAGTCCGCACCGGCGAGCGCCGACAGCCTCGTCGTCCAGGAGTTCGGAGGGCGCAGCGACCACCTGCTGGCCGATTTCCCGGTGGACAAGCCGACCATCTGCGCGATCAACGGCTACGCGCTGGGCGGCGGGCTCGAGATCGCCCTGCGTGCGGACATCCGCATCGCCTCGGCGAACGCGAGCTTCGGACTGCCGGAAGCGCGCATCGGCAGCATCCCCGGCAGCGCCGGCACGCAGCTGCTCCCCCGCGTCGTGGGCGTTCCGAACGCGATGAAGATGATCCTCACCGGTGAGCGCATCGACGCCGAGGAGGCACTGCGCATCGGCCTCGTCCAAGAGGTCGTCCCCTTCGAACGCCTGCAGGAGCGCGCCTCGGAGCTCGCCCGGGCCATCGCCGGCAACGCCCCGCTTGCGATCTCCGCTGTGAAGAAGCTCGTCACCATGTCTCAGGAGGTCCCCCTCGAAGCCGGCATCGCTGCGGAGCGCTACGCGTTCGGTCTGCTCCGCGACACCGAGGACCGTGCCGAAGGGCGCCGCGCATTCGCCGAGAAGCGCACCCCCCGTTTCGTGGGCCGCTGACGCGCTCGATCGCGCACTATAGAGGGGCATCCCGCCCTCCGCGCAAGGGGCCACATCGTCGACCTATGTGGATAGAGTGAAGGCTCCCTATCGAGGAAGATGCGGATGGACGGATCGATCGACCAGCCCAGCGCGGACCAGCGGCCACTCAGCAAGGCGGAATACGTCTTCCAGCGTCTGCGGAAGGAGTTGCGCGACGGCACCATCCCTCCGGGCGCGCAGATCCGACAGACCGACGTCAGCTCGCGCTATGGCGTGAGTGCGACCCCCGTTCGGGAGGCGCTGCGTCGGCTCGAATCCGAAGGAATGGTCGACTACTCCCCCCACCGTGGGGCGACGGTCACCGAAATGCCCACGCATGACGTGCGCGACCTGTACCTCTTCCGTGCGGAGGTCGAGGGGTTCCTCGCCCGACTGGCCAGCGAACGCGCCGACGCGGCGTCGCTGAGCGCGCTGCGCGCCACTCACGACCA
>NZ_JANJFJ010000146.1:0-718 GCF_024626565.1 Microbacterium sp. zg.Y909 | reverse complement strand
TCTCCCGGGCCAACCGCGAGTTCCACCTCGCCGTGATGCGCGCCGGGTCGCCCTACCTGGCCGACCACGTGATGCGGCCGATCTGGGAGAAGGCGATTCCGAGCTCGGCGAGCATGTGGGACAACGCCGAACGCGTGGAGCAGTTCCTGCAGGAACACGAGGCGCTGCTGGCCGCGCTGGAGGCAGGCCGCGGCGATGAAGCCGCACGCCTGATGGCCGAGCATGTCCGCGTCGCGCTGGGTGAGCGAGCGGCACGGAACAGCGACTCGTCCCCGCAGTGACCTCCTCGCTCCCCGACAGGGGCAGCACGGCCGACGACGCCGCATCCGCCTGCGCGCTGAGCGCGTACGGCGCGGATCCGTCGCCAGGCTGACCCGACAACACTCGACGGCACGCGCAGTGCCCCGTCCGCCCCTGATGCACCCCGCGTCATCGGCAGGCGGGGCACTGCGCGTGCCACGCCTGTGCGCCCGTCCCACCACCCACGGGCCTGGACGGCGCTGGAAGCCACGAGCCGCGGCCGCATCCTTTGCGCTTCGATTCCATTGTGTATTATATAGATTATATCGACTCAGTGAAGAGGAGCACGCGATGACCACGACCACGCCGCCTGCGGGCGCGCTGGAAGGCCTGCGCATCCTCGACCTGGGCGGAGAGATCGCGAACTACTGCGGCCGGCTGTTCGCCCAGCTCGGGGCCGACGTCATCCTCGTCGAAC
>NZ_JANJFJ010000017.1:0-34519 GCF_024626565.1 Microbacterium sp. zg.Y909 | reverse complement strand
CTCGACGGGGCGACCGGCGAGGTCCTGCTCGAGCACGGTGCGCACCGCCCGCTCCAGGTACGCCCGCTCGTTGAGCACCGGCATGACGAAGGTGACTCCGGCATCGGCTGCCACGACGGGCGCGTCCTTGGTCGTGCGGGAGGCGGCGTCGTGCATCCGTCGATCATGTCATGCGCGCCCTGGGTAGGCTGAAGGGGTGGGTGTCGTAACCGATGGACGTAAGGCTGCCAGGCTGCTGCGAAAGGCGCTCGACAACCGCGCGGCGGTGCGTGAGGTGCGCCGCGAACTCGCCACACGCGGGCCGGTGCCGCCGATGCACTTCAAGGTCGCGGTCTACTTCGCCGACGGCGCCGTGAACATGTATCAGATGCGGCAGTGGTACAAGCCGCTCGCGCAGCTGGCTCAGCGCTGGCCGGTCGTGGTGCTCAGCCGCTCCGCGACGGGCGCGCGGGAGCTCGCAGCAGACGGCGCCCTGCCGCTGGCGTTCGTGCCCACCGTGCGCGACCTCGAGCGCTTCATCGCCGCGCAGGACATCCGAGTGGTGCTCTACGTCAACCAGAACACGCGCAACTTCCAGATGTTCCGGTACGGACGCCGCTGGCACGTGTTCATCAACCACGGCGAGTCCGACAAGATGTACATGACGACCAACCAGTTCAAGGCGTACGACTACGCCCTGGTTGCCGGCGACGCCGCGCGCGAGCGCCTTGCGCGGGTGCTGTGGGATTACGACCTCGAGCGGCGCACCATCGAGATCGGTCGGCCGCAGGCCGACCACTACTCCGGTGCCCTTCCCTACACGCCGGACCAGCGAACGGTGATCCTGTACGCCCCCACGTGGGAGGGGGACCGCCCGTCGGCGCACTACGGCTCGATCGCCACGCACGGTGAGGCGCTCACGCAGGCCGTGCTCGCGAGCCCCGACCACCGCCTGATCTACCGGCCCCATCCCCGCTCGGGTGTCGTGGACGACGCGTACGGCCAGGCGAACGCGCGCATCATCGCCGCCATCGCGGCGGCGAACGCCGCCGATCCCACCGCGCAGCACGTCTTCGACGACGGACCGGATCTCGGCTGGCAGCTGTCGGCCGCCGACGTCGCGGTCGTCGACATCTCGGCGATGGTCTACGACCGGCTCGCTGCCGACCGTCCGCTCATGGTGACGCGTCCCGCCGATCCGCGCGCGAGCATCGACGCGCACGGCTATCTGTCGGCCTGCGAATGGCTGGATGCCGCGCACGCCGGGCAGATCCTGTCAGAGGCCGACCGCGTGCTGTCGGACGTCGAGGCTGCGGCGCGCTTGAAGGAGTGGGTCCGCCACTACTTCGGCGACACGTCGCCGGGTGCTGCGACCGCGCGTTTCCATGCCGCCATCGAGCAGCTGATGCAGGAGTGGGATCGCTGGCAGAGCCTGACGGCCGGTGATCCGGTCGACGACGATCAGGACGACGCGGAACTCGACGACGCCGACTGAGCGCCCTCCGGCGGCAGGTCAGGCGTCGCGTCGGCGATGAGGCGCTCGATCGCCCGCAGCGGGATGACGATCCACGCGGGGCGTGAGCGGGACTCATAGATCGCCTCGTACACGGCCTTGTCGAGTTCAAGGGCGTCCAGCAGCGGACCGGCGAGCGTCGTGCGGGTGCCGGCACGGTCGGCGTAGCCCGAGAGGAAGCTGCGTCGCGCGATCGCGGCCCACTCCCGCACGGCGTTCGCTCGGTCGGGGTGATCGAGACGCACCGAACCGGCGACGTAATCGAAGGATCGGAGCATGCCCGCGACGTCCCGCAGGGCGAGGTCGGGCCGCACCCGCTCGGGCATCGGCCGCAGCGGCTCGCCCTCGAAATCCAAGAGGACCCAGCCTCGGCCGGGCACGAGGATCACCTGACCGAGATGGTAGTCGCCATGGATGCGCTGCAAGGCGGGCCAGTCGACGTCGAGTGCGCGGTCGTAGACGGCTTCGATGGCCCGTCGCGCCTGGCCGAGGGGCCCGACCTCGGCCACCGCGGTGGAGAGCCGCCGCTGCCACGCTTCGCGCAGCGCCGCGCGATCGACGGGAGCGGCCTCCCGCACCGGGAACACGTGGGCGAGCGAGCGGTGCACATCCGCGGTGGCGGCGCCCAGATCGAACGCGGCTCCGCCGAAGTCGTCGCCCCCCGCCGCGGCACGCAGGGCCACCCGCCAGGCGTCTTCGACGTCGGGGAAGTACTGCTGTGCGAACGCCAGGGAGCCGGTGCCGGCAGGGTCTGACGGCGTCGGGTCGGGCCAGTCGCCCTCGACCCAGCCGACAGCGCGCGGGACGTGAGGCGAACGCGCCTCGCTGAGCGCTACGTTCAACTCGATGTCGGGATTCCGACCGTGGTGCACCTGCCGGTACAGCTTGCAGATGACCGGCGAGGCGTCGCCGTCGAACCCGTAGCGAATGGAGGTGTTGGACTGTTCGCCGGTGAGCACGCTCGACGTGTGCGCGTCGGCGGCCGCGGTGGCGTGCGCGGATGAGACGGTGTGCCCGGTCGCGGTCGTGTGTCGGCCGTGTGCCACACCGCCCGACGTCACGAGTGCCAGCAGCGCCGTGGCATAGGCGGGATCGTGCGGTCCGTCGATGAGTGTGGTGCCGGGGTCAGGGTGACCGATGACGTGCGGACCGAGCGCCGACGGCACCGACGCCGTCGCCCGGGCGACCAGCGGCACCTGGTAGGTCACTGCGGGCAGCGTTCCGTCGTCGGTCACCAGCACCGTGCGCACGCGCACTCCCGACTCCGACGTCGGTACATCCCACGACGCGACGTAACGCAGATGGGGCCTGCGCCCCTTCGCCGCATACCAGCGTTGCCGTGGCATCCAACGAACCAGACACGCCAGCGTACTGTCCATGCCCGTGAGCGTATTGCCGACGCCGCGCACTGTCGAGGCGTGGCCCGGGCGAGGGGAGGGTGCGGGTTGTGGCTCAGAGGCCCTGGATCGCGGCGACGACCGCGACGACCGCCGACACGACGGCCAGCGCGAGGGCGAGGCCGATCAGCACGGCATGCACGGTGAAGAACCGGGTGCGCTTGCCCGCGGCGTCCTTCGCACGCGGATCCTTCGCCACCCGCCGGAAGAACGCGGGCCAGACCACGACGTTGAAGACGGCGTTGGCCAGGAGCAGTGCGATGAGGAGGGATGCCACCGAACGAGCCTAGCCGCCGGCTCCTGTGACGACGCCGCGCGGCCACCCGCGCCGGCCCTCAGCCGGCGGCCGGCGTCACTCCGCGTCGCGTTCGCCGTCGGTCTCCGCGCCGGTGGGCTCGATGCTCTTGTGGCGTCGCGGCCTCACGGCGCCGCCCACGCGCTTGGCCGCGCGCTGCACGCCATGCGCGGCTCCCATGCCGGCGGAGGCGATGGCGGTGCCGGCGCGACGGACCCCGCGCGCCGCGGTGCGCTCGATCCGGTCGGCCCCCTCTTTCGGCTCGAGCTCGTGCGGGTACTCCAGTGGCGGCGGCCCGAACCCGCGGCGGGCGTTCACGAGCACCCGCCGGCCGAGGATGTTGTTGCCGGCCCCGCCCACGGCGGCGCCGACGCCGAAGGGCAGCGCCTTGCCGAGTATCGAGGCGCCACCCTTGGCCGCGAACTGGCGGACGAACGAGCTCTTCAGCCGGTCGACCAGCGGCCCGACGGCAGCCCGGGGGAGTGTCTTGGTGACGAGCTCACCCCAGTACTTGTCACGCGGCACGCCCTTGCCCGCGACCTGACCGGCGAGCTGGGAGACGAGGTCCACGCCCTCCTTGCCCATCATGAGGGTCAGCACGAGGGCGCGTGCCCGATCGGGGTTGTCGACGGGGATGCCGTGCAGCTCCGCCATCGACTGTGCGAACAGCGCCGTCGCCTCGAGGAAGCCCGCCGTCTCCACCCCGCTGAGCGTGAGGGTGACAGCGGTGCCGATGCCGGGGACGACGGCCGTGGCGCCGACGGCCGCGCCGCTGCCCGTCACTGCAGCGAGGTAGCGGCGTTCGAGCATGCGCGCGATCTCGCTCGTGGTGGCATCCGGATGGCGCAGCCGGATGCTGCGCAGGTGCGCCACCACCGCCGGCCGCTGGATCGCCATGGCCCGGTCGAGCATTCGCACGACGAGCGGGTGCTCGGCGGAGCCCGCCGGCGGCAGGCCGCCGGTCCACGGAGCGTCGTCGGGGAGCGTGTGGATGCGGTGCACCTTGTCGGCCATGGCGCCGATCCTATTCAGGCCACGCTGGGCGTGCCCTGGGGCGCGGCTCAGACGTAGAGGTTCGCCCGCTCGAGGTCTTCGGCGAAATCCACCTCGACGGCGTAGAGGTCGGAGATGTCCAGCGGCTGCAGGCGCACGCCGTCCTCGGCGATCGCAAGCTCGAGGCCGCGCTCGAAGTAGTCCTGGTCATCCACTCGGGACAGCTGGCGCATGAACGCTCGCTTGTCGGCTGCAGAGATGTAGTTGATGCCCACGGCCTCGCCGATGCCGCCCGAGACGGTCTTGGACAGCTCGGCGATGTACCCGGCGGCGTCGACGGTGTACTTGACCTCTTCGTCGCTGACCTTCGCGGTGTTGACGGTCACGAACGAGCGCTCGGCCTCGATGAGGGCGATCGCGCGGCCCAGCACCCGCGGGTCGAAGACGACGTCGCCGTTCATCCACAGCACCCCGCTCTTGCCGGTGGCGGCGAGGGCGCGCAGCAGCGACTTCGAGGTGTTGGTCTGGTCGTACCGGTCGTTGTAGACGTAGTCGGCGTCGGGGAAGGCCTCCACGATCGTCTCGGCGCGGTAGCCGACGACCGTGGTGATGCGCGCGGTCTTGCCGAAGGCGGCACGGATGTTGTCGTGCTGCTGCTGCATGATGCTGCGGCCGTCGCTGAGCTCGGTGAGCGGCTTGGGCAGGCTGCGGCCGAGGCGTGAGCCCATCCCTGCTGCGAGGATGACGGTCTGAAGAGTCACGGGGTTTTGCTCCTGAAGTCTGTGTTCACGGTCGGTTCACCGAAAGGACACCCCTTTGTGCCTGCCTATCGTAGCGAGGGCACCTGTGAAGGCACAGAAAGCGGCCGGTCCGTTGTCGTTTCGTGACAAAAGGTCCACAATATGACGCTGCACGCGGTAAGCACTCGTCCTCGCGGATGTGCTTGATACCGTTGACGGGTGACAGCGTCGCTGCCCTTCCCCCACGACTCTGCTCCGGACGATGTGCCGGAGCAGTCCAGTGTGCAGCGCGCGCGGCCCAAGCCGGAGGCGAAGCCCCGGAAACCGCGCCCGGGCAAGGGTCCCCGCCCCGTGGACGCCGTGCCAGCGGCGCCGCCGGTCGCGCTGCCCCCGCTCCCGCCGCTGCCCGCCGCGCAGGCCGCCGCGACGCCCCCGCGTCCGCCGCTGCCCGCCGCTCAAGCCGGCGCGCGACCCCCGCTCCCGCCGCTGCCCGCCGCCCGGGCCGCCGCCCAGCCCACGCTGCCGCCGAAACCATCCGACCCGGCCGCCGCTGTCGCAGCGCGCCTTGCGGAGTCGCCCGAGCTCGTGCCCGCAGGCGCGACGCTGCCGGCGCCCGTCCCCGCACCGCTGCCTGAGCCCGCACCGCTGCCTGAGCCCGACCAGACCCCGGAGCCCGAGCCCGAGCCCGAGCCCGAGCCGGGGACTGAGCCGGAGCCTGAGCCCGAGCCGCTGCCGGAACCCGAGCCGACCACGGAGCCGCTTCGAGACCCCGAACCGCTGCCGCAGCGACTCCCTGAACCAGAGCCGCTTCCAGATCCTGAGCCGGAACCGCTCCCTGAGCCCGCTCCCTCACCCGCTGCGCAGCCCTCGGCATCCGGTGCACGAGGCACGGCCGCTGACTCCGAGTCGCACGACGCGGTGGCGGTCGTCGTTTCGACGCTCGACGAGCAGGTGCTCACGGACGAGGAGGCTGCGCGGCCCGCGCTGCAGCTGCGTGGGGTGACGAAGATCTTCGGCGGCACCGCGGCCGTCGACGGCATCGACCTGACCGTCCCCGCCGGATCGTTCTACGGACTCGTCGGCCCCAACGGTGCCGGCAAGACCACGACGCTGTCGATGATCGCCGGCCTGCTGCGCCCCGACCGGGGCAGCATCCGCATCAATGACATCGATGCGGGCGCAGACCCCGTCGCCGCCAAGCGGCTGATGGGCGTGCTGCCCGACCGGCTGCGCACGTTCGACCGTCTCACCGGCCGGCAGCTGCTGCACTACTACGGGCTGCTGCGGGGGCTCCCTGCGCCCGTCGCCGACAGCCGCGCCGCCGACCTTGCGCGGGCGTTCGACCTCACCGACGCGCTTTCACGTCCGGTGTCGGATTACTCCGGCGGCATGACGAAGAAGATCATGCTCGCGGGGGCCATGATCCACTCGCCGCGCGTGCTGGTGCTCGATGAGCCGTTCGAGGCGGTGGATCCGGTGTCGAGTGCGGTCATCCTCGACATCCTGGCGGCATACGTCGAACACGGCGGCACGGTGATCCTGTCGAGCCACGGGATGGAGCTCGTCGAGCGCGTCTGCTCCCGGGTGGCCGTCATCGTCTCCGGGCAGGTGCTGGCCGAGGGCACGGTCGCCGAGGTCCGGGGCGAGCTCACCCTCGAGCAGCGCTTCGTCGAACTCGCCGGCGGCCTGGGCGACGTGGAGGGCCTCGAGTGGCTGCACACGTTCTCCGGCTGAGGCTGGCGCTGCTGACAGCGGCGCTGCGCGGTAAGCCCGCGGACGTCGCGCGCACCGTCGCGGGCCTGGCCGTCGTCGTCGGCGCCGTGGCGGTGGCGTGCTGGGCCCTGCTGAGCCTCGCCGACGCCCCCGACCGGGTCGTGCTGACGATCACCGTGCTCGGCGGGTCGGCCGTGACGCTGGCCTTCGCCGTCGCGCCGCTGGTCACCGGTATCGAGGACCCCCTCGACCCGCGTCGGTTCGCCATGCTCCCAGTCACCCCCGCGCGGCTTGCCGGCATGCTGTCGGTCGCCGGATTCCTGAGCCTGCCCGTGCTCGCACTGATTCCCATAGCGGCCTGCCTGGTCGTCGTCTGGACGGCGCACGGCGCCCCGTGGGCGGTGGCGCTGCTGTCGGTCGGCCTCGGCCTCGCGACCTGCGTCCTGCTGGCACGCGTCGGCTTCGCCGTGGCGGCCATCGCGCTCAACGAGCGACGGAGCCGCGAGCTGGCGGGCCTCTTCCTGCTGGTCCTGCTGGTCGTCGTCGTCCCGGTGGGCGTCTACCTGGCCTCGCTCGAGTGGCGCGGACGCGTTCCGGCCCAGCTCGCCGATGTCGCCGACGTCCTCGCGCTGACGCCCCTCGGCGCTGCCCTCGCCACCGCGGGCGTCGCCGCCGTCGACCCCGGCGGGGTCTGGGCGTCGCTGGCGGTGACCGTCATGACGCTCCTCGTACTCGCGGGCGTCTGGGTGCTGCTGGTGCGCCACATGCTGACCACCACCCCCCGCCCCGTTGCAGTGCGCGAGCGCGGGGGTCTCGGCTGGTTCACGCTCACCCCCGGCACGCCGGCCGGCGCGATCGCCGCCCGCAGCCTCGTGTACTGGATGCGCGACCGGCGGTATCTGGTGAACATCGCGGTCATACCGGTGGCCGCAGCGCTCACGATCGTGCCGCTGATGGTCGTCGGCGTGCCGGCATCCGTCATCGCCCTGGTCCCGGTGCCGCTCATGGCCCTCTTCCTCGGGTGGCTGCCGCACAACGACCTCGCCTACGACTCCACGGCGATCTGGATGCACATCGCGGGCGCTGTCGACGGCGTCGCGGACCGGGTCGGCCGCCTGGTCCCCGTGCTGCTGTTCGGCGTGCCCCTGCTGGCGGTGACGGTGCCTCTGGCGATCTGGGTGCACGGCGACTGGAACACGATGCCCGCACTCATCGGCGTGTGTGCCGCGCTGTTCTTGTCGGGCCTGGGGCTGTCGAGCATCGCCTCCGCACTCTCGCCGTACCCGGTGACGCGCCCCGGCGACAGCCCGTTCCAGCAGCCGCAGCGCACCGGCGGCACGGCGGCGCAGGCCCTGGTCCTGCTCGGCGCGCTGGCGGCCGCCGTGCCGGCGCTGTGGTGGGGCTGGCTCGCGCTGACCTCCGATCCGGGGGACACCTGGCTGGCATTGTGGGCCGGGGTCGTCGCGGGCATCGTGGTGCTCGTTGGCGGGGTGCTCATCGGCGGCCGGGTGTTCGGACGGGCCAGCGGTCGGATCATGGAGTTCGCCGAAGCGACATGACGGGCCATCGCCGTGGGTGCCGCGACTAGAATGACTCACCATGAGCACGCCGATCGACAGCCCCGACCAGGGGGGTCTCGCGACCCTCGACCGTGAGCTCGAGGAGCTCATCCGCGAGGAGAACATCGAGCCGGGTGACCATGAGCGGTTCTCGCACTACGTCAAAAAGGACAAGATCCTCGAATCCGCCATCACCGGCAAGCCGGTGCGGGCGCTGTGCGGCAAGAAGTGGACGCCCGGTCGCGACCCGGAGAAGTTCCCCGTCTGCCCCGCGTGCAAAGAGATCTACGAGTCGCTGAACACCTGACCCGCCGGCGCCGGCCGCTCAGCCCACGTCGACGAAGCGGGTGGGCAGCGCGGGCTCGGAGCGGCTGAGGGCCAGTGCGCGCACCGGCAGCTCCTCGCGCACCCGCAGGTGGTGCGCGCGCGCGGCCGCGACGCCCTCGCTGCCGAGGTGGGCGGCATCGGTGACACCCTCGTCGACGAGGGTCACGTGCAGCGCCCGCGCCTCGGGGTGGTCGGCGGCGGTCGGCACGGACTCGAACCCGTCGGCCACGGCGATCAGCTCGCTCGTGGCGACGCCCTGGTCCAGTGTGCGGAAAGCCGCCTTGCGTCCGCCCTTCGAGGCCTTGTCGGTGGACGTCTTCTGTACCGAGACCCAGGATCCCGCGCCGTCCTGACGGGCGACGAGCTTGTAGACCATCCCAGCCGTCGGAGCGCCCGACCCGGTGACGACCGAGGTGCCCACTCCGTAGGCATCGACCGGGGATGCCGCGAGAGCGGCGATCGCGAACTCGTCCAGGTCGCTGGTCACCGTGATCTTGGTTCCCGTCGCCCCGAGTTCGTCGAGTTGGCGACGCACCTCGGCGGCGACCGTCGGCAGGTCGCCGGAGTCGATGCGCACGCCGCCGAGCCCGGTGCCGGCGACCCGGATGGCCGTCTCGACGCCCTGGCGGAGGTCGTACGTGTCCACGAGCAGGGTCGTGTCCACGCCGAGCGCGGCGATCTGGGCGCGGAACGCCTCTTCTTCGGTGTCGTGCAGCAGCGTCCACGCGTGCGCGGCCGTCCCCATCGTGGGGATGCCCCACGTGCGCCCGGCCTCGAGGTTGCTGGTGGCATCGAACCCGACGATGTACGCCGCGCGGGCGGCGGCGACGGCGGAGTGCTCGTCGGCGCGGCGGGAGCCCATCTCGGCGAGGGGCCGGTCGCCGGCGGCGATGCTCATGCGGGCGGCGGCGTTCGCGACGGCGGAGTCATGGTTGAGCACGCTCAGGGCGAGGGTCTCCAGCACCACGGCCTCGGCGAAGGTGCCCTCGACCGTCAGCACGGGGGAGCCGGGGAAGTACAGCTCGCCTTCGCGGTACCCGGTGATGGTGCCGGTGAACCGGTAGCCCTCGAGGAACGCGATGGTCTCGGCATCCACCACCCGGTTGTCACGCAGGTACCGCAGCTCGTCGTCGCCGAAGTGGAAGTTCTCCAGGTGCTGCAGCAGCCGGCCCGTTCCTGCGACGACGCCGAAGCGGCGGGCTCCCGGCAGTCGTCTGCCGAACAGCTCGAACACGCAGCGGCGCTGCGCGGAGCCGTCGTGCAGCGCCGCGTCGAGCATGGTCAGCTCGTACCGGTCGGTGAACAGGGCGGTGCTCGCCCCGCGGGCGGGGCGTTCGGGCGCTGCGGTCATGCGGGCCAGCCTATCGATGGCGCTCGCGTAGGCTGGGAAGGTGAACGACGCCCCCATCGGAATCTTCGACTCCGGCGTCGGCGGGCTCACGGTGGCCCGCGCCGTATCGGCGCTGCTTCCCCGCGAGTCGATCCTGTACCTGGGCGACACCGCACACTCGCCGTACGGTCCGAAGCCCATCGCCGACGTACGCCGCTACTCGCTCGAGGTGCTGGACACCCTGGTCGACGAGGGGGTGAAGATGCTGGTGATCGCGTGCAACACCGCCTCCTCCGCGATGCTGCGCGACGCCCGGGAACGCTATGACGTGCCGGTGGTCGAAGTGATCGGCCCGGCGGTGCGCACCGCGATGTCGACGACCCGCAACGGACGCGTCGGCGTGATCGGCACCGAGGGGACCATCGGATCCCGCGCCTACCAGGACATGCTCGAGGTCAACGAGAAGCTCACCGTCTCGGCACAGGCGTGCCCGCGCTTCGTGGAGTTCGTCGAGGCCGGGGTCACCGACTCGCCCGAGGTGCTCACCGTGGCGGAGGACTACCTGGCTCCGCTTCGCCATGCCGATGTCGACACGCTCGTGCTCGGCTGCACGCACTACCCGTTCCTCGAGGGTGCGATCAGCTACGTGATGGGTCCCGACGTGTCGCTGGTGTCCAGCGACACGGAGACCGCGAAGGACGTGTACCGTCAGCTCGTCTCGCGGGACCTGCTCGCCGGTCCCGGCGCGACCGCCCGCCACGACTATCAGGCCACCGGCACCTCGGCCGATGACTTCCTCCACCTCGCCCACCGACTGATGGGGCGCGAGATCAGCACCGTGCGCCTCGTGCAGACCGGCGCGATCGACCTGCCCCGCTGAACACCCGGAGAGACATGACCGACATCACCCGTGCCGACGGACGCACCGTCGACCAGCTGCGACCCGTCACCATCGAACGCGGCTGGAGCGCCCACGCCGAAGGATCGGCCCTCATCTCCTTCGGGGGCACCAAGGTGCTGTGCACCGCGTCGTTCACCAACGGCGTGCCGCGCTGGCTGACCGGCAAGGGCAAGGGCTGGGTCACCGCCGAGTACGCGATGCTGCCGAGGGCGACCAACTCCCGCAACGACCGCGAGTCCATCAAGGGGCGCGTCGGCGGCCGCACGCACGAGATCTCGCGGCTCATCGGCCGCGCGCTGCGCTCGGTGGTCGACACCAAGGCGCTGGGTGAGAACACGATCGTCATCGACTGCGACGTGCTGCAGGCCGACGGCGGCACCCGCACCGCCGCGATCACCGGCGCGTACGTCGCGCTGGCGGATGCCATCGCGTGGGGCCGGGAGAAGAAGTTCATCGCGCAGCGCTCGCAGGTGCTGGTGGACTCGGTCGCGGCGGTGTCTGTGGGCATCATCGACGGCGAGCCCATGCTCGATCTCGCCTACGTCGAGGATGTGCGCGCCGAGACCGACATGAACATCGTGGTCACCGGCCGCGGCCTGTTCGTCGAGGTGCAGGGCACCGCAGAGGGCGCGCCCTTCGACAAGCGGGAGCTCGACGCCCTGCTGAACCTCGGTGTCGCCGGCTGCGCGCAGCTGCGCGACATCCAGGCGGCGGTGCTCGCGGAGGAGGCCGGCCGTTGAGCGAGCGCAGCGAGACGAAACGCGTCGTGCTCGCGACGCACAACCCGCACAAGGTCGAGGAGTTCCAGTCGATCGTGCTCGCCACCCGGCCCGACCTCGAGGTGGTCGGCTACGACGGCCCCGAGCCGGTCGAAGACGGGGTGACGTTCGCCGAGAACGCGCTCATCAAGGCGCGCGCCGCCGCAGCGCACACCGGCCTTCCCGCCCTCGCCGACGACTCCGGGTTGTGCGTCGACGTGATGGGCGGCTCGCCCGGCGTCTTCTCCGCCTACTGGGCGGGGCACGCGAAGAATGCCACGGCGAACCTCGAGCTGCTGCTGGACCAGCTGAGCGACATCGCCGATCCGCGCCGCACCGCTCGGTTCGTCTCCACGATCGCGCTCGTCGTGCCCGGCGGTGCCGAGCACGTCGTGGAGGGTGCCTGGCCGGGGCGCCTCGCGACCGCGCCGGCGGGGGAGGGCGGCTTCGGCTACGACCCCGTCTTCATCCCCGACGGACAGCCGGCGGGCGCCGAGCGCACCGTCGGCGAGTGGGAGGCGGGGGAGAAGAACGCGGCATCCCATCGCGCCCGCGCCTTCGCCGCCCTCGCCCCGCTCCTGGCAGACCTCTGAGCCTGAGAATCACGATCATTCCCGACTGGCGTTCGGAGGGCCGGCGCCGGGGGTCGGCGACGTACCGTGGAAGCATGCACGACCATGCCCCCGGCATCCGCGGTGCCGGAAACCGACGGCTGCTGGCGATCTCGCTGACGATCACCACGGTCGTGCTCGTCGTGCAGGTTGCGGGCGCTTTGCTGTCGGGGTCGCTGGCGCTGCTCGCCGACGCCGGTCACATGTTCACCGACGCCGCCGCTCTCGTCATCGCGCTCATCGCGAGCACGGTCGCCGCACGCCCGGCCGACGACCGGGCGACGTTCGGGTATCAGCGTGCAGAGGTGTTCGGCGCGCTCACCAACGCCGTGATCCTGCTGGTCCTCGCGGGATGGATCGTCGTGGAGGCCGTGGGACGACTGGTGCGTCCGGGGGAGGCGGAGATCGGCGGCGCGCTCATGCTGATCGCCGCGACCGTGGGGCTCGTCGCCAATGCCGTGGCGCTGCGGCTGCTGGGGGCGGCGCAGAAGCGCAGCATCAACGTGCGCGGGGCGTACCTCGAGGTGCTCGGTGACCTGCTGGGATCGGCCGCGGTCATCGTGTCGGCGGTGATCATCCTGCTGACGGGATGGACCCCGGCGGATGCCGTGGTGTCGCTGCTCATCGCGGCCATGATCGTGCCGCGTGCGATCTCGCTGCTGCGCGAGGTGGCATCGGTGCTGGGGGAGAGCGCGCCGGAGGGCATGCAGGTCGCGCGCATCCGCAGCCACATCCTCGACACCCCCGGGGTCGTCGACGTGCACGACGTGCACGTGTGGCAGCTGACGCGCGGCGCGCCGGTGTTCACGGCCCACGTCGTCGTCGACGAAGCGTGCCTGGCGGACGGCCGCGCCACCGGCATCCTCACCGAGCTGCAGGGATGCCTCGCGGAACACTTCGACGTCGCGCACTCGACGTTCCAGCTCGAGCCCGCCGGCCACATCGAGCACGACGCGCACACGTGAGCCGGGCGGTCACTGCTCGCGGGTGACCTCTGCCGGTGACTTGTCGGGGCGCAGACCACGCCACCGGGCGTGGCGCAGCGTGCCGCCCGGGGTGAACTCGGCGAACTCGACCTCGCCGACGATCTCGGGCCGCACCCAGAGTGCGTCGGAGGCATCGGCGCGAGGGATGCCGACGAACGGATTCTCGTCGGTGCGCAGCGGCGTGAGCGCCTCGCCGAGGCGGGCGAGGGTGCGGTCGCTGAACCCCGACCCGACGCGGCCGACGTAGCGCAGGCCCTCTTCGTCGGGGATGCCGAGCAGGAGCGACCCGATCGATCCACTGCGGCCCCCCTTGCCGGGGCGGATGGCGCCGATGACGACTTCCTGCGTGCTGGTGAGCTTCACCTTGAGCCACTGCTCGGTGCGCTGTCCGCGGCGGTATGTCGACCGCGGGTCCTTCAGGACGACTCCCTCGAGGCGATGCCGGCGCGCCGTGGTGAGCGCGGTGTCGAGGTCGTCGAACACCGGGGGGATGTCGATGCGCGGCGGCGCGGTGTGCAGCTGCTCCAGCAGCCGGCGGCGCTCGGCGAGCGGCAGGTGCGCGACGTCGACGCCGTCGTGCGCGAGCACGTCGAACAGGTACCAGGCGGTCGGCGTGCGCTGCGCTTCGCGCGCGATGTCGCGGGCACCGGTGAGGTGCATGCGGTTCTGCAGCAAACTGAAGCTCGGCCGGCCGGTGTCGTCGAGGGCCACGATTTCGCCGTCAACGGTGAGGGGGGTGTCGCCGAAGACGGCCGGGGCCTGCGCGGTGAGCTCGGGGTAGCGGGCGGTGATGTCGGTGCCGTTGCGGCCGCGCAGCTGCAGCGAGTCGCCGTCCCAGATGCCGAGCGCGCGGATGCCGTCCCATTTCAGCTCCGCCCACGCGCGGTCGCCCCAGCTGCGGACGGCGTCGTGCGCTCGGGCCGGCGTCGCGGACGTGGCGAGCATGGGCCGCACATCCGAATGGTCGCTCTCCGGTTGCCGTTTAGTGTTCCCGGTTTTCGCATGTGAGTTCCCGCTCACACGGGGGTCTGCGGCCGGGGCCGGGGGCGTGGTGGGTTGGGGGCGTGTCGCCGCGGGGTTGCTCTGCGGTTGCTCCCGAGTGCTTCCCGTTTTCGCATGTGAGTTCCTGCTCACACGGGGAGCGGGGGCGGCGTACGCGGGGGCGACTGCGCCTGCGCCTGCGCGGGGGTCGGTATCGCCCACTGCGCCGGTGTGTGTGTCTGTGTCTGTGTCGGCGTCCGCGTCGCTGTCTGCGAGGGCGCCGGTGGTCGGGCCGGCGCCGCTGTCGGTGTCGGCGTCGGCGCCGAGCCCGGCGGCCGCACCGAGAGGGCTGTGTGAACCGGAACTCACATGCGCAAACGGGGGAACGTCGGCGGAATCACGCGCCCGAGCGGCATCACCCTTCATGCGATGCAGCAGCCACGTCGACTTCTCTCCGGCGCCGTCGGTACGGATGAGCGCGAGACGCACGTCGCCCAGCGGCCCGCCGGGGCGTCCGTGCGCGGTGAAGATCACCTCGTCGTCGCGCCACTTTTCCAGGTCGTAGACGCCGGCATCCCAGATGGTCATCGTTCCGGCACCGTATTCCCCACGCGGGATCTCGCCCTCGAAGGTCGCGTACTCGAGGGGGTGGTCCTCGGTCATCACGGCGAGGTGGTTACGCGAGGGTGTCTCGGGCACGCCCTTGGGCACGGCCCAGCTGACCAGCACGCCGTCGCGCTCCAGCCGCAGGTCCCAGTGCAGGCGCGAGGCGTGGTGCTCCTGGATGACGAACCGGGGGAGACCGGATGCCGCGCGCCCGCCCAGCGCGTTGTCGGGCACCGGCTCGGGGGTGAGGTCCGCCGTGCGCTTGGCGATGTACGCGGCAAGGGGGCCGTCGGCGGATGCACGCCCGTCGGCGTGGAACCCCAGCGGGGCGAGCGGGTCGCCCATCGTCTCGGCTCTCTCCAGCACCTCACCGAAAAGCAGATGCCGCAGATCGGGGTCGTCGAGCTCCTCCCAGGTGCGCGGTGCCGCCACCATCGGCTGCTCGCGCCCTCGCAGCGAGTACGGGGCGATCGTGGTCTTCGAGCCGTTGTTCTGGCTCCAGTCGATGAAGACCTTGCCGGGGCGCTGCGCCTTCGCCATCTGACTGACCACGAGATCGGGCTGGTCCGCCTCGATGGCCCGCGCGAGCTCACGCGCCACCGACGTGATCTGTTCGCTCGTCTGCGTGCCGGGCAGCGCCGCGTAGAGGTGGATGCCCTTGCTCCCGCTCGTGACCGGGTACGGCTCGAGCCCCATGCCGGTGAGGATGTCCCGCAGCACGCGCGCGACCTCGGCGCACTCCACCAGCCCCGCGCCCGGCCCCGGATCGAGATCCAGCACGATCCGATCCGGGTTCGCGCGTCCGCCGTCGGGACCGAACCGCCACTGCGGCACGTGCAGCTCCAGGCTCGCCACCTGCGCCAGGTAGACCAGCGTCGGGCGATCGCCGACCAGCGGGTAGTCCTTGGCGCCCGTGGAATGGTCGATCGGCATCCGCCTGACCCAGTCCGGGGCGCCGCGCTCGAGGTCCTTCGCGAAGAACGAGGGCGCATCGACGCCTTCGGGCCAGCGCTTGCGGGTGACGGGGCGGCCGACCACATGCGGGATCATCAGCGGCGCGATGCGCGTGAAGTAGTCGATGACCTCGCCCTTGGTGGTGCCTGTGGCCGGGTAGAGCACCTTGTCGAGGTTCGTCACCCGCAGCCGGCGACCGTCGATGCGGATCAGCTGCCCCTCACCTGCCATGTCAGCAGGTTAGTGCGCAACCTCTAGGCGTGACGGATGCGACGGGTGTTCACTGTGAGCATGAGGGCTATCTGGAAAGGCGCGCTGACCTTCGGCCTGGTGAACGTGCCGGTGAAGGTCTACTCCGCGACGGAGGATCACGACCTGTCGCTGCACCAGGTGCACGCCGCCGACGGCGGGCGCATCCGGTATCAGCGCATCTGCGAGATCGACGGCGAGGTCGTGCCCTACGCCGACATCGACAAGGCGTACGACGACGGCGAGCGCACCGTCGTCCTCACCAAGGAGGACATCGCGGCGCTCCCGGCGGAGCGCAGTCGTGAGATCGACGTCGTGGAGTTCGTGCCGAGTGAGCAGGTGGACCTGCTCACCCTCGACAAGGCGTACTACCTCGAGCCGGACTCCGCCTCGCCGAAGGCGTATGTGCTGCTGCGCAAGACCCTCGAGCAGACCGACCGCACCGCGATCGTGCGTTTCTCGCTGCGCCAGAAGACCCGGCTCGCAGCCCTGCGGGTGCGCGGCGACGTGCTGGTGCTGCAGACGCTGCTGTGGGCCGACGAAGTGCGCGAGGCGGCGTTCCCGGCGCTGGATGAGTCCGTGCGCATCTCTGCGAAGGAGCTCGAGCTGTCGGCCAGCCTCGTCGAGAGCTTCGCCGGCGACTTCGACCCAGAGGACTTCACCGACGACTACCAGCAGGAGCTGCGCACCCTCATCGAGGCCAAGCTCGAGAAGGGCGACGCCCTCGACACATCGGAGACGTTCGGCGAGGCGGAGGAGGCCGAGACCGGCGGCGAGGTCATCGATCTGATGGCGGCCCTCCGGGCGAGCGTGGAGCGCTCACGGGCGGCTCGAGGCGGCGCTGCGTCTGGCGCCGACGACGATGCGGCGCCGAAGAAGGCCGCCGCTCCGGCAGCCAAGAAGGCGCCCGTCAAGAAGTCCGCCGCCAAGAAAGCGCCGGCCAAGGCCGCGGCGTCGCAGAGCACACCGGCCAAGAAAGCCCCGGCGAAGAAGGCGCCCGCGAAGAAGAAGGCCAGCTAGCCGCGCGCTGCGGCGGGACCCTCGGGGTTCTCGTCGATGTCGTCGTCGAACGCGTCCTGGTCCAGGACCAGTTCCTGAGCCTCTGCGGCATCCGTCACGCCGTCGTCGCCGGCGGCCTTCTCCTGCGCGACCTTGCGGCGCTCGGCGAAGTAGTGCCAGACGACGAAGACGAGCGTCCCTGCGACAGCGGCGAGCAGGATCACGTCGATGTACTCCGACACGAAGTCGCCGACGAAGGGGATGAACCCGATTCCGTAGCCGATCATCGTCAGGCCGAAGCCCCACAGCACGGCGCCGATGAAGTTGTAGAGCGAGTAGCGGCGCCACGGCATGTGTCCGACGCCCGCCGCAACCGGCGCGAACGTCCGCACGATCGGAACGAACCGGGCCAGGATGATCGTGAGGCCGCCGTACCGCTCGAAGAAGGCGTTGGTGCGTTCGACGTTGCGGCGGCTGAAGACGCCCGATTCCTTGCGCTCGAACACCGCCGGACCGCCCTTGTGGCCGATGACGTACCCGGCCTCACCGCCGACGAAGGCAGAGAGCCCGATGAGCAGCGCCACCCACCACGCGCTCATACCGAAGACGCCATCGGGCGCGACCGCCGTCGAATGAGACAGCAGGCCCGCCATGATCAGCAGCGTGTCGCCGGGCAGCAGGAAGCCGACCAGAAGGCCCGTCTCGGCGAAGACGATGAAGCACACCACCAGCAGCGCCCAGGGCTGCGAGTTCGTGATGATCGTGGCGGGGTCCAGCCACGGGATCAGCGCGGTCGGTGCGTGCAGTGCGGTTTCGAGCACAGGGGTCCCGTCGGTCGGATGTCGGCGGTGTCAGTGGTGGATGCCGCGGCATCCATCCGTGCGGAAGGTGGGACTTGAACCCACACGCCCGAAGGCACAGGAACCTAAATCCTGCGTGTCTACCGATTTCACCACTCCCGCCGGGTTGCCCCAGTCTACTGGGGGGAGAGGGGCTCTCCTTCGGCGATGACGGCCACTCCCTCGTCCTCGACGGAGGCGACCTCCGAGGCGCGCGGGGAGCCCGCGATGAACCAGTAACCGAGGCCGACCACCACGGCACCGCCCACGAGGTTGCCGGTGCCCACCCAGAGCATGTTGCCGCCGAAGTCGGCCCAGGTCGCCGCGTCGACGCCGGTCATGAGGCCCAGCGCGTACGTGGTCATGTTCGCCACGACGTGCTCGTAGCCCGAGGCGACGAAGGCGAGGATCGCGAAGGCGATCACGGCGATCTTGGGGCCGTCTGAGGTGAGGCGTGCGCACATCCAGATCGCCAGGCACACCAACACGTTGCAGAGGATGCCGCGGAGGAACAGCTCATGCGGCAGCTCCGCCGACTTCGCGGTGAGCATGTCGGTGAGCATCGCCTCGGCGCCCGGATTCGAGTGCAGCAGTCCCGCGCCCGCGACGACCGCCGAGAACAGTGCGGCGCCGACCAGATTGGCGACGAAGGTCACGACGAGAGCCGCGGCGGCCCGCCCCGGGCGGACGACGCGCATGGCGGCGCCCTGGGTCAGGGTCATCATGCTCGAGGTCGCGAGCTCGCCGCCGGCGAAGACGACGATCGTCAGGGCGGCGGCGAAGACGAGCCCTCCGACGAGCTTTCCGGCGCCGGACCCTGCCGCGATCAGTGGGCCTGCGGTGCTCACCATGAGGATGACGCCGACCCCGAGATACGCTCCGGCGAGCATGCCGGAGACGACGAATCGCGCCGGGGTCAGCAAACCCTGCGCCTTGTGACGGGCGGCGTCGGCCTGCACGTTGAGCGCTTGGGCGATGGTCAGCATCAGGGTTACTCCAGGGCAGCGGGCGCGGGGCGGGGATGTCCCATGATCTCCATGTTCACCGGTCCAGCGCCAGGAACGCTGAAGCGCCGCCGTGAAAAACCTTCATGGCGCGCGGCTGACGGTGTCAGCCCGTCGGCATCGCGTGCGCGTCGTCGAGCTCGATGTACTCCGCTTCGAGCGGATGCCCGTCGTAGCCGTCACGGCTGTCGTACCGGGCCACCGCCCATCCGGTCTGCAGCATGTGGGCACCCGCGTCGCGGCCATCGACCCGCACGTAGCGAAGCAGCCGCCCGTAGCGGTCGGTGTCGTCATGGCCGGGGACGGCGACGAGGGTCACCGGGCCTTCGGAGAGGAACGCGCCGAGTTCGGCCCCGGCATCCGCATAGCCCGCCTCGCCCCGCTCGGGGGTGTCGATGCCGATCAGGCGCACCTTGCCCGCCGTGGTGTCGATGGTGTCGCCGTCGGTGATGGCCAGCACGTCGACGGTCTGCGCCGACGGTGCCTCCGTGCCGCGCGAATCGGCGCTCGGTCCGTCGCCCGCGAGCCAGAGGCCGATGACGACGACGGCCGCCACGAGGAGCACCAGCACCAGCACCAGCGCCCAAGCACGGGCGCGCGGGCTTCGTCGCGCGGTGGTCGCGGGTGGCGCGTTACGGCTTGCGCACATGCACGAGCTGCCACCCCTCGGGGACCTGGGCCTTCAGAGCGGGCATGTCGTCGGCCTCGATCTCGCGCCCGCCGTCGCGGCGCACGATCGTGGCGACGGCGGTGACCGTGATCGTGCCCTTGGTCATGCGTACCGGCGGCATCGCTCAGCTGCCAGCCCGTCGGCATCTGCGCCGCGAGCTTCTCGTGGATCTCGGCGAGGGACTGCGCCTCGACGGTGATCGCGCGGGATTCGACGGGGCGGATGGAACCGATCAGCATGCCTTCCAGCGTAGGCGGAGCCGCGGACACCTCCCGCGCTCAGCCCACCGCGCGTTGCAGGTTGCTCACGCCACCGCCGGGGACTGTGTGAGCGGCAACTCACATGCGCAGAAAAGAGATGGTCCGCAGAATCGCCCCGACCGGCTCGTCCGCCGGCTAGCGCCGTCAGGCTGTGGATAACTCGGCGCGCGGCGGTCGGGCCGTTGCGAGGATGCATCGGGTGAGCCTGGCCTACGCGTCGACCGGAGCCGCCCACATCGCGGCGGGGGTCGCCGAGCGCGTGCGGGAGCGGCTGCGTGCCGAGCCCGTCGATGCCGCCCGCATCGCCGAGGTGGCCACGGAGATCGCACGGGCCGAGGTGCGTCGTCACAACGACTTCGCGCTCGCGCGAGGGCTGGCCACGGTCGATGACGAGGGCGCGTGCGTGCGGGAGGTGCTCGCGGCGGTCACCGGGTATGGGCCGTTGCAGCCGTTCCTGGAGGACCCGACGGTCGAAGAGGTCTGGATCAATGCTCCGGACTGCATCTTCATCGCTCGGGCGGGGCGCAGCGAACGGCTGGACCTGGTTCTGACCGATTCCGCGGTGCGGGACCTGGTGGAGCGGATGCTGCATGCCAGCGGTCGCCGCGTGGATCTCAGTCAGCCCTTTGTCGACGCGTCGCTGCCCGACGGTTCGCGGCTGCACGTCGTGATCCCCGACATCACGCGCCGGCACTGGTCGGTCAACATCCGCCGGTTCCTGCCGATGTTCCGGGACCTCGACCGGCTCGTCGCCGCGGGCTCGCTCACCCTGCGGGCCGCCGACATGCTGCGCGGGGCGATGGCTGCCGGGCGCAGCGTGCTGGTCTCGGGAGCGACCCACAGCGGCAAGACGACCCTCCTGGGCGCACTCATCGCGGCGTGCCCGCCGGAGCATCGCATCGTGACGGTGGAGGAGACCTTCGAACTCGCCGTCGACGCCGACGACCTCGTCGCCCTTCAGGGCCGACAGCCGAGCCTCGAGGGGACGGGCGAGGTGACCCTGCGGCGCCTGGTCAAAGAGGCGCTGCGCATGCGGCCCGACCGCCTCATCGTCGGCGAGGTGCGCGACGCCGAGGCGCTGGACCTGCTGCTGGCGCTCAACACGGGAGTGCCCGGGGCGGCGAGCATCCACGCCAATTCGGCGCAGGAGGCGCTGGCGAAGCTCGCCGCGCTGCCGCTGCTGGCCGGACGCAACATCGACCCGGGGTTCGTGGTGCCCGCCGTCGCGGCATCCGTCCACCTCGTCGTGCACTGCGAGAGGGATGCCACGGGGCACCGCCGCATCGCGGAGATCATCGCTCCCACCGGCAGGGTCCTCGACGGGGTCGTCGAAGCACAGTCGCTGTACCGGGCGGGCGTCGGATGACGTTCGTCTGGGGTGGGGCGCTGGCGGCAGGGTTGCTGCTGGCTCTCTCGCCGTGGCTGTGGCCGGCGGGGGTTCGTCGCCCGCGGCCGACGACGGAAGGACGGCTTGCCCGCCTGCTGGCGGCGGCGGGGTTCGCGCATGTACGGCCACGGGCGGTGGGGTCGGCCTCCGTGCTGATCGGACTGGGGGCGGCCGCCCTCGCGTGGCTCGTGACCGGGCTGCCCGCACTTGCACTCGTCGCGGGCACCGCCGGTGCCGCGGCGCCCGTGGTGTGGCTGCGTTCGCGCGCCGCGGGGCGTCAGCGCAGCCGGCGGGGGCTCTGGCCGGATGTCTGCGACCTGCTGATCGCGTCGGTGCGTGCCGGGATGTCGCTGCCGGACGCCGTATCGAGCCTCGCTCAGTCGGCACCCGGCGAACTGCGGCCGGCGTTCACCGTCTTCGCCCGCGATCTGAGTGCGTCGGGCCACTTCGACTCCGCCGCGCTGCGGTTGAAGCACACGCTGGCCGACCCCGCGGCGGATCGCATCATCGAGACGCTGCGCATGACCCGGCATGTGGGCGGTACCGAGCTGCCCACGGTGCTGCGCTCGCTCTCGGCGTCGGTGCGCGCCGACGCCGCGTTGCGCGCGGAGGTCGAGGCGCGCCAATCCTGGATCCGCGGTGCCGCCGCGCTCGGGGTCATCGCCCCGTGGGTGATCCTCGCGCTTCTCGCCCTGCGACCCGAGGGCGCGCGCGCGTACGGCAGCCCGGAGGGCGTCGTTGTCGTGCTGGTGGGTGCGGCGGTGTCGGTGATCGCCTACCGCATCATGGTGCGGATCGGCCGGCTGCCCGAGCCGCGGCGGTGGTTCGCGTGAGTGGCCTGACCGAACTCGCGCTCGCGGTCGTCCTCGGCGGCGGCCTGGCCATGGGGCTGGCGCTCGTCGTGATGCGGCTTCCGGGCTGGCGAGCGGCCCGGCTGGCCGATCGCCTCGCTCCGTACCTGCGTGACACGGCCGATCCGCTCGGGCTCACCCCGCTGGGGGTGCCCGCCCTGCGCGTCGCCGATGCCTGGAGCGCCTGGAGCGATCGGCTCGCCCGTGCCCTCGGCGGCTCGACGGTGATCGCGCGGCGCCTGCGGCAGGCGGGCTGGGAGATGGATGCCACCCGCTTCCGCGCCCGCCAGCTGGGCTGGACGCTGGGTGGGCTCATCGCCGGTGCGCTGGTCGTCGTCGCGCTCGCGGTGGCCGGCAGGTTCGTGGCCGGCTCGATCCTGCTGCCGCCGATCGCCGCCATCGCGGGCGCGGCCCTGTGGGACATGCGGTTGACGGGCGCGGCGCGTGCCCGGGTCACGCGGGCGCACGAGGAGCTGCCCACGGTGCTGGAGTTCCTCTCCCTGTGCCTCGCGGCGGGGGAGGGCGTGCTCGACGCGCTGCGCCGTGTGGCGGATGTCGGCTCGGGGGAGCTGCCGGGTGAGCTGCGTCGGGTCGTCTTGGCCGTGGCCACCGGCTCGCCCCTGCCCGACGCGCTCGTGAGCCTGTCGCGGGACCTCGACATCCCGGCGCTCACGCGCAGCGTCGATCATCTTGTGGCGGCGCTCGATCGTGGAGCGCCCCTCGCCCAGGTGCTGCAGGCCCAGGCCACGGACACCAGGGAAGACGCCAAGCGCGTGCTCATCGAGCAGGCAGGACGCAAGGAGATCCTGATGCTCCTGCCGCTGGTGTTCCTCATCTTGCCGCTCTCGGTGCTCTTCGCGATCTTTCCTGGTGTGTTCATGCTTCAAGTCGGATTCGGGTGACCGCGTGCGGTCGGAAAGGAGCGGCGATGTTCCGCGAACAGAGGGAGATGATGGCGTTGCGTTTGCGCACGGCGTGGGGCGGCGTGCGCGACGACGATCGTGGCGACGTGCCGGGCTGGGTGCTGGTGACGCTCATGACGGCGGGTCTGGTGGTGGTGATCTGGGCCGTCGCCGGGCCCGCGCTGGCGGGCCTGTTCGAGCAGGCGATCCAGAGCGTCAGCGGCTTGTAGGGCTCGGGGACGACACCGGCTCGAGCCCGGTGGAGTTCGTGCTGGTCGGAGCCTTGCTCACCGTGCTGACCCTCGGCGTGCTGCAGTTCGGCGTAGCGGTGTACGTGCGCAACGTCGTGCACGATGCGGCCGTGGAGGGGGCGTTCCACGCGGCGCTCGCCGATACGGCGCTGCATGAGGGTGCCGACCGCACGCGCACGATCATCCGCCGCGCGGTGGGCGGTCAGTTCGCCGAGGCCGTGGAGGTGCTCGAGACGACGCACCTCGGCCACCCCGCGGTGCGAGTGACGGTGCGGGCGACCCTCCCGCTGGTGGGACTGCTCGGCGCGCCCGAGGCGTTGGAGGTGAGCGCGCATGCCCCGGTGGAGAGCCTCGGCTGACGGAGCGGCCGGCGACGATGAAGGCGCCGCCGCGCTGGAGTTCATCCTGGTCGGGGTGATCCTGCTGGTGCCCCTGGTGTACCTGATCGTCGCGCTGGGGGCCGTGCAGGGGCAGACTCTGGGGGCCGAGGCCGGTGCGCGTCACATCGCACGCGCGGTGGCGACGGCTCCGGATGCCGCGACAGCCGCGGCCCGCACCGACGCGATCCTCGCCGCGGTCGTGGACGAGTACGGCCTGGCGCCGGATGCCGTCGAGGTCGCGATCACGTGCACGCCCGCCGGCTCCGGGTGTCCCGCATCGGGCGCAACGCTGCATGTCACCGTCGCCACGCGGGTGACGCTGCCGCTCGTGCCGCAGGTGCTGGGGCTCGAGCAGGTCGCGAGTATCCCTGTGCAGGCGGCATCCGTGCAGAAGGTCTCGCGGTTCTGGAGCGAGCGATGACGACGCGGAAGGCCGACGACGAGGGCAGCATCATGCTGCTGTCGCTGGGGTACGCGGTGCTCGCGATCCTGCTGATCCTGGTGTGCGTCGATGCGACGAGCCTGCACCTGGCCGGCAAGCGCCTCGACGCGGTGGCGGATGCCGCGGCGCTCGCCGGAGCCGACGGGTTCACCCTGTCGGTCGACGGCGGGGATCCGACAGCGCAGCTGACCGACGCCGGGGTCCACGAGCAGGCCGCCGGCATCGTGAGCGCGGTCGGCACTGCCGTGCTCGTCTCGGCGGCAACGCCGGACGGGGTCTCTGCCCGGGTGACGGTGTCGACGGTGTGGCATCCGCCGATCGCGACGCTTTTCGTCCCCGCCGGCGTGCCGCTGGAGTCGACCGCCACGAGCCGCACCGCCCTGCGCTGAACGTGGCGCGCCGACGCGCTCGAGCCGGCGGCTCGGCGTCCCGCATGCGCGACACCGCGTCGCTGCGCACGTGCGGGTCGACTCGCGGGGGTTTCCGTGTCCCGAATCTTCGGGGTCTCCCGATTTCGCATGTGAGTTCCCGCTCACGCGCGCGTCGTCCGAGCCGTGCCCACGCCCACCTCCGGGCTGTGTGAGCGGGAAGTCACATGGCTGAGAGAGGAAGTGTCCGCAGAATTCGGCGGTCAGACCCGGCTGACGCCGACCCGCTGGCCTCGCACGGTGCGCCGGGCGCCGTCAGAACGCGACCTCGATGGTCTCGTTCGATTCGATCACCTCACGCACGGCATCGCTCGTGAAGGCCCGGGTCAGCGCAGCCGTCGCATCCGAGGATGCATCGTCGCCCGCGACCACGAGGTTCAGCGCGAAGGTGTCGTCGAGTTCGGTGAGAAGGCCGTCGTCGTGCGGGTTCAGGCCGAGCGCGGCGATGTGCGACGGCCACTGGAAGACCAGATCTGCTTCCTCGTACGCTGCGTTCAGCGAGCTGATCGGCACCTGCAAGAACTCGACGCCCTGGGGGTTCTCGACGATGTCGTCCACGGTCGCGTCGTACGGATCGACGGCGGGATCGAGCGTCACGATGCCCTCGGCGGCGAGCAGCTTCAAGGCGCGGCCGGTGTTGGACGGATCGTCGGGGATCGCGATTGTGGCGCCGGTGGGGAGATCGGCGATGTCGGTGAGCGACTTCGAGTAGAACGCGATCACGAAGTTGTAGACCGGCTGCACTGCGACGAGCGAGCCGTCGTTGCCCTCGTTGAAGGTCTGCATGTACGGCTCATGCTGGGAGAAGTTCGCGTAGACGTCTCCGTCATTGAGGATCGTGTTGGCCGTGATGTAGTCGGCGACCTCGACGAGTTCGATCTCATAACCGTCGTCGATGGCCTCGGCGGCCGCCTCGACGACGTCGGTCATCGGCGATGTCACGGCGGCGACCTGGAGCGTCACCGGAGCCGTGTCACCGCCCCCATCGGCGCCCGCACCGGCAGCGCAGCCCGCGAGCACCGCGACCGCTCCCACTGCTATGGCGACGACGCTGAACCGGGAGGCTCTCATGGTTTCCTTCTTTCCTGGGTCGGCTTGTGCTGGTGCCGGCGGGATCAGCGGTGATCCAGTCGCACCGAGGTGCGGTTTCCGATCGCCTGGATTGTCAGGACGCAGACGACGATGATCGCGATGGTGATGTACATGAGGGCGTCGTTGTACTCCTGGTAGCCGTACCGCATCGCGAAGTCGCCGATGCCGCCGCCCCCCACCACGCCGAGCACGGTGGAGTACGACAGCAGGCTGATGGCCGCGGATGTCAGCGCGTACACGAGCCCGGGGCGCGCCTCGGGCAGCAGCACCCGGAACACCGCCCGCGGAACGGTCGCCCCCATCGCCTGGGCCACGCGCGAGATGCCCGGCGGGATCTCGCGCAGGATCTGCTCGACCAGGCGCGCATAGATCGCCACCGCCACGAAGCACAGCGGCAGCGTGCCGGCCTGCGTGCCGAAGCTGGTCCCGATCACCGCGCGCGTGAACGGGATGAGGAAGACCACCAGCAGCAGGAACGGGAAGGAGCGGACGATGTTGATGTACATGTTCGCCACGGACCAGATCGCGCGGTTCTCCGCGATGCCGCCGCGCTGCGTGAGGAACACGATCATCCCGAGCGGCAGTCCGATCAGCACCGCGGCGAGGAGGGAGACGACCAGCATGTACCCGGTCTCGCCGAGAGCCTCGAGGATGTCGTCGCCGTACTCGGAGAGGAGCTCAGTGATCTGATTCACGGCATGAGCTCCCGCTTGACCTGCTCGTGATAGCTCGGCAGCGTGCGGTAGTCGCTCTTGGTCACGGGGAACAGTTCCCGAAGCCGCCCTCGCTCCAACAGTGCCGCACGGTCGCAGATCGCCTTGACGACGTCGAGGTCGTGCGTGATCACGACGACGGTGGTGCCGAGCTTGTCGCGGGCATCGGACAGCACCCGGAGGATGTCCGACGTCGTCGACGCGTCCAGGGATGACGTCGGCTCGTCGCACAGCAGCAGCGCCGGCCGCGAGACGAGGGCCCGGGCGAGGCCGACGCGCTGCTGCTCGCCGCCGCTCAGCTGCGCAGGGTAATGGTCGGCGCGATGCGAGAGCCCGACGAACGCGAGGATCTCGTCGACCGCCTGTCGCTCCTCGGCGCGGCTTAAGACGGTACCGCCCTGCCCCCGCGCCAGCTGCTGGGGGAGGGCGACGTTCTCCCGCACGGTGCGGTTGCTCAGCAGGTGGATGCCTTGGAACACCACGCCGATGCCTTGTCGCAGCCTGCGGAGTGCCGCACGTCGCAGGCCGCCGACGTCGACGCCCTGCACGGTGACGGAGCCCGAGGTCGGCGTCGTCAGTCCGTTTATGAGCTCGAGCAGGGTGGTCTTGCCGGCGCCGCTCTCACCGATGACCCCGAAGATCTCCTCGCGCCGGATGCTGAGGGTCACATCGTCGAGGGCCGGAGCGTGATCCGCTTTCGTGCCATAGCGCTTCGTCGTGTTGCGGAACTCGACGATCGCGCTGTCGCCCTCCACCATCACGTCGCATCGCCTTCCGTGACCCGGGCCAGCCGGTCATCCGTTTCTAAACCGCGTCCAACTATACGGCTCGTCGCGGAGGCAAGGGCCGGACGGCCTCTGCCGAGCCCGCCAGAGAAGGAGGCGCCGCCGGGGCGCGACGTTATGGCCGTCTCCGGCGAGCCTCACATCACGCGGCCGTCCCCTGGGCGCGACACCCGCAGCCACCGAAAGCCGTAGGCGGGCAGTGTGAACTCGATACCGCGACGATCGTCGAGGGGAAGGCGCTCGGAGTCCAGGATGTCGACCAGCGTCGTCCCTTCCGGCTCGTCGGGAAGGGCGAAGGCGAGCAGCGTGGGCACGTCGGTGAAGCTGTGCACGGCCACGGTGCGGCCGACGTCGGCGCGCAGGGAATGCACGAGCACGCCCGGCGCGTCGTGCTTGATGATCTCCAGCTCGCCCCACCCGAGCTCGGGCGAGATGCGGTAGCGGGACGCCAGATTGCGGAAGAAGTGCAGCAGGGAGCCGGGGTCTTCGAGCTGGTCGGCGACGTTGACGTGCACGGGGGAGTATCCGTCGCCGGGCGGCGGCGCCACGAGGCGGGAGGGCGGGGCCGTCGAGAACCCGCCGGCGCGTTCTGCCGACCACTGCATCGGGGTGCGTACGGCATGCCGCTTATCGAGGTCGGCGTTCTCACCCATGCCGATCTCCTCGCCGTAGAAGATCGCCGGCGTGCCCGGCAGGCTGAACAGCAGGCTGTAGGCCATCCGGATGCGGCGGGGGTCGCCTTCGAGCATGGTCGGCAACCGTCGGGTGATGCCCCGCCCGTACACGCGCTGGCTCTCGTCGGGCGCGAAGGCGTCGAACACCTCCTGGCGCTCCTCGTCGGTGAGCTGGTCGAGGGTGAGTTCGTCGTGATTGCGCAGGAAGTTCGCCCACTGCGCCTCGACCGGCAGGCTGGGGCGTGAGGAGAGCGCTGCAGCCAGGGGCGTCGGATCGTGACGGGCGAGTGACAGATAGAACGCCTGCATCCCGGCGAAGTCGAACTGCATCGTGAGTTCTTGGCCGTCGTTGCCGGCACCGAAGTACGCCGCCTGCTGCTCGTAGGGGAGGTTCACCTCGCCCAGCAGCACCGCTTCGCTCGAGCGCCGCTGCAGAAAGCGGCGGATGTCGCGCAGCATGTCATGCGGATTGGCCATCTCAGCGCCCTCGGGCACCTCGAGCAGGAACGGCACGGCATCAACGCGGAATCCGGAGATCCCCAGCTGCAGCCAGAACCCGACGGTCTTGGCGATCTCGTCGCGCACTGCGGGGTTGGCGATGTTCAGGTCGGGCTGATGCGGGTAGAAGCTGTGCATGTACCACTCGCCGGATTTGTCCTCCCGGGTCCAGATCCCGTCGGCCTCACCGGGGAAGACCTCGTTCTTCTGTCCCTTGGGTGGCGGGTCGGATCGCCACACGTAGAAGTCGCGGTACGGCGACGAAGCGCTGCGCTTGGCGGATCGGAACCATGGATGCCGGTCGGAGGTGTGATTCACGACGAGGTCGACGATGACGCGCATGCCTCTGTCGCGCGCCGTGCGGATCACTTCGACGAGATCGCCGTGCGTGCCCAGGCGAGGGTCGACGCCGTAGAAGTCGGTGACGTCGTAGCCGTCGTCGCGGTCGGGCGTCGGGTAGAAGGGCATGAGCCACAGGCACGTGACGCCGAGTTGGGCGAGGTAGTCGATGCGGGATGCCAGTCCCTGCAGGTCGCCCACGCCGTCGCCGTCGGAGTCGAGGAACGTCTCGACGTCGAGGCAGTAGATGACGGCGGACTTCCACCACAGGTCGCTCGTGTCGGTGATTCTCACAGCAGCTCCTTCAATCGGGGCAGCAGCTGGTCGCGCGCGGCATCGAGGAACGGCGCCTGGTCCTGGCCGACGTGGTGCAGGTAGACCCGGTCGAAGCCGAGCCGCGCGTGCTCGGCGATTCGGTCTGCGAGCTCAGCAAGATCGCTTGAGACGAACAGGGCGTCGCGCATCTGCTGGTCAGTCGGTTCGCCGGCGGCGGCGTCGAAGTCCTCGGGCTGCTCGAGATCCCAGATCGTGGGCGCGCTGAGCAGGGCATGCCGCCACTGATCCCGCGCGATCGCGAGGGCCTCGGCATCCGTCGGCGCCCAGCTGAGATGAACCTGCAGGGCACGCGGACCCGTCCCGCCCGCGGACTCGTAGGCCGAGAGCACCTTTTGCAAGGCCTCCGGCGGCTGGAGGGCGGTGACCAGGCCGTCCGCCCACGATGCCGCCCACGCCGCGGTCTCGGGACTGATCGCGGCGGCCAGGAGGGGCGGCGGCACGTCCGGCCGCGACCACACGCGGGCGCGGTGCACGCGCACCAGACCCTCGTGGTCGACCTCTTCGCCCGCCAGTAGTCGACGGATGACCGAGACGCTCTCGGCGAGCCGTGCCTTGCGTTCCGGCTTCGGCGGCCAGGCGTCGCCGGTGACGTGCTCGTTCATCGCCTCGCCGCTGCCCAGTGCCGCCCAGAAGCGTCCCGGGAACATCTCCTCGAGGGTCGCGTACGCCTGCGCGGCGATCACCGGGTGGTAGCGCTGCCCCGGGGCGTTGACGAAGCCGATCGAGAATTCCGTGCGGGCGAGGGCTGCACCGAGCCAGCTGGGTGCGAAGCCCGATTCGCGCTGGCGCACGCCCCACGGCGCGACGTGGTCTGAGCACATCGCCCCGTCGAATCCGGCGGCCTCCGCCGCCACGACGTCGTGAAGGAGTTGACCGGGTGGGATCTGTTCGTGGGATGCGTGGAAGCCGAGAAAGACCATGCCCGCGAGTCTGGCGGGTCCCTCTGCCGGCCCGGAACCGTTTGCGTTCGGCCTGCGGCGTGCGGTAAGCCGTCACGCTGTCGGCCGGACCTCCGGGATTGTGAGGTGTTCGATTTTTCCGTGTGAGTTCCCGCTCACACGCCCGCTTTCGTCGCGGTGGCGCCCACCCTATTCCGGCTCCGGCTCGGCACGGGCGTCGAGTCGCCGCGCGGACTCCCGCATCGCGCCGTGCAGCATGATCTCGAGATCGCCGACCACGCGGTACGGGTGCTCGACCATGCCGTCTGCCACCCACCGCAGCACCACGGCCAGCACCGCGGAGGTGTAGAAGTCCACCACGAGCACGCGGTCCTGCGCGCGCTTCGGTCCGCCGCCCTCGTGGCTCATCACCGCCTCGGTGATGGGCCTCATCTGCCCGAAGAGGAAGCGCTCGATCCCGGACCGACCCACCCCGTCGATCACCCCCAGCGTCGACGCGCGGTTGTCACGCATGTACAGCATCAGGCGCACGAGGCCGTCGGCCCATCCCAGCTCGGATGCGAAAGCGCGGACACGGCCGGCGACCTCGGTCTCGAAGACCCAGACCGCGAGGCCCCGGACGTCCTGGAAGTGGTAGTAGAACGCCTGTCGAGTCAGCCCGCAGTCGCGCGTCAGCTCTGTGACTGTCACCTTGTCGAGCGGCTCGGTGCGCAGCCGGCCCTTCAGCGCAGCGGCCAGGGCGTGGCGCGCATCAGCGCGGGAGTGCGGATCGGCACTTTCGGCCATGCCTCACGGTAGCGCCCGGCGGGTCTGGACACATCCCGTCAATTGTCTAATGACATGGTGAGAGCCGATTTCTACCGTTGTTAACCGGACGGCACGCGTCCGGCGGGCCGCTGAGGAGAGGTCCCGAAATGTTCCTGTACGAATCCATTCCCTGGTACTCCTGGGCGATGTTCGGCGTCGTCCTGGTAGCCCTCATCGCGCTGAACGAGGTGACGCGCCGCTGGAAGTGGGCGGGTATCGCCTTCTTCGTGGCGCTGCCGATCTTCCTGACGATCTTCGTGTGGCCGACGACGGCCGGCGAAGGCTCGTCGACCGGCACCTGGTTCCACTGGGTGAAGGTGTACTCGGCGCTCATCGGATGCCTGGGCTTCATGCTCATCCGCTACGTGCCCCGTCTGGCGGCGAACCGCTGGATGCTGCTGTTCCCGCCGCTGATCCTGGCGATCAACATCGGCGAGGCCGTCATCCGCGACTTCGAGGTGGCGGGCCTGCAGGGCATGCACGACGGCGTCTTCATGGTCGGCGGCCCCTGGAACTACATGAACGCCATCGCCGGCATCCTGAACCTCGTCACCATCTGCGGCTGGGCCGGCATCATCGTGTCGCGTGACAAGTCCAAGGACATGATCTGGCCCGACATGATGTGGTTCTGGGTCATCGCCTACGACCTGTGGAACTTCGCCTACGTCTACAACTGCGTCGGCGACCACTCGTTCTACGCCGGTGCGGCGCTGCTCATCTCCTGCACCATCCCCGCCTTCTTCATCAAGAAGGGCGCCTGGCTGCAGCACCGCGCGCACACCCTGGCCCTGTGGATGATGTTCACGATGGCCGTCCCCACCTTCGTGAGCTCGTCGCCGTTCGCCGTCGAGTCTTCGCACAACCCGACCGCGCTGTTCGTCGTGTCGGCCATCTCGCTCGCGGCCAACATCGCCGTCGCGGCCTACCAGCTGCGCACGATCATCAAGCTGCGCCGGAACCCGCTGCGCGACGAGCTGTACACCGAGCTGCCCCAGTACCAGGAGGTGCGCGAGGCGAACCTCCCCGTGCAGGTGTCGGTCGCTCGGCCCGCCTCCCGGGAGACCGAACCGCTGGTCACGGTCTGACCGCCGCTCGCCCGGCCCGCGGCCGGGGAACGACCACGCGCCGTGGGGGCGGCCCGGCGGCGCCGGGCCCCCCCGCGCCCCCCCCCCCCCCGCCGCGCTCGCGATCACCCGAACCGAAAGCGAATGGCCGAGCCTGGGAGAACCCAGGCCCGGCCATCGACGGCGGAGCCGTCAGGGGACGAGCGCGATCGCCTTCAGCTCGACGAGCTGACCGGGGAACGTGAGCTCGGTGACGCCGATGGCGCTCCAGGCGTGCGGCACCGGGCCACGGGGGATGAAGCGCTCGCGCACCTCGAGGAAGAGCGGCAGGTGATCCTGCAGGCCGACGTGGAAGGTGGTCATCTCCACGATGTGCTCGAAGTCCGACCCGGCGGCGCGCAGCACGGCGCCGAGGTTCTCGAACGCCGCCACGAAGTGGTCTTCGAGGCTCGAGTCGATGACCTTCATGTCCGCATCACGCCCCACCTGTCCTGCGCAGTAGATCAGGTTTCCGACCTTGACGGCGGGCGCGTAGTTGAAGCGCTCGACAAGGTGGAGCATCTCGTCCGGGGCAACGAGTTCGCGGGTCATGGGGGTCTCCTATCGGTGGTGCTTCCGGCCGTTTCTCGCCGGTGGCATGAGCGTAGGAAACCCGTGTTTCCGGTTCGGTCCCGCGCGTTACCGCCGTGTGACGCGGGGGAGGCCGCCTGCTCGGTGCCGGCGCCCCCGTCGCGCGCGCAGCCGGCTGAAAGGTTCTCGCATTACCGGTTTCGTTGTGTGAGTTCCCGCTCACGCAGCCGACGCCCGCGCACGTCGGCGTGTGAGTTCCCGCTCACGCGCCGTCGAGCCGTGTCGGGGGCGGGGCATGTGAGCTCCCGCTCACACCCCTGCGACTGTGTGAGCGGGAAGTCACACGCGAAAACGAGAGAACATCGGCGGAATCGAGGCGCCCGTCGTTGCGGCTGCGGCAGAAGCGAACGACGTCGCTCACGCGCGCTCTCGCGGCACGAACCGCGGCACGAACCGCACGAACGCCGCCGCTCCCGCCAGCCCGAGCACGCCCATCGCCCCCGCGGCGACCGCCAGTGAGAACGCCGCAAGCGCGGAGACGATCAGCGGCGCGACCGCGCCACCGGCATCCGTCAACGTCCGCCAGGACCCCAGGTAGGGGGCGGGGTCGTCCTTGGGGGCGGTGTCGGCGCCGAGGGTGAGGAGGATGCCGCTCGAGAGCCCGTTGCCGACCCCGAGCACCGCGGCGAACATCGCGAACCACATCGCCGCCTGGTCGACATCGTGGGTGAAGGACAGCGCCAGGAACCCGGCACTCATCAGCAGCATCGCCGGCAGCGCCGCCCACAGCCGCCCGAACCGGTCCATCACCTGGCCGCTGGCGTAGAACAGGGCGAAGTCGATCGCACCGGAGATGCCGACGACGAGCGCGATCGTCTGCGCGTCCAGACCGATCGACACGCCCCACAGCGGCAGCACCACCTGGCGGGCGGATCGCATCGCCGACAACGAGGCCGCCGCCAGGCCCAGTCGGCCCAGCACCCTCCGGTGGCGCCACATCGTGCGGAAGACCCCGACGCGCTCCTGCACGGGGATCGCCCCGGTCACCGGCTCGCCGGTGTCTTCCGCCACCCGGGAGTCCCCGCGGCCCGCGGCGACCGCCGTCTCGGGGTCGGGTCCGAGCAGCACCAGCAGCACGGTGGCGACCAGGCACGCACCGAAGAACCAGACCGTCGCATGCGCGTCGCCGAACAGGGCCAGAAGGGCCGCAGCGACGAACGGCCCCACGAACATGCCCAGTCGGAAGGTCCCGCCCAGGAGCGACAATGCCCGGGCGCGGAAAGCCAGCGGCACGCGCGTCGTCATGAAGGAGTGTCTGGCCAGCCCGAACGCCGCCGCGCAGAACCCGATGAGGAAGACCGACGCCGCAAGCACCGGCAGGGAGGGTGCCACCAGCAGCCCTGCCACGCCGAGCAGCGACACGGTGCCGGCGATGGTCATCGTCCAACGCTCGCCGAGGCGCGCCACCGCCCACCCGGCCGGGATGTTCCCGCACAGCTGACCGACCACAAGGGCGGATGCCACGAGTGCGGCCGTCGCGAGATCGGCGCCGAGGGCGGCCGCGAAGATCGGCAGCAGGGGGATGACCGCCCCCTCGCCGAGGGCGAACAGCACGGTCGGTCCGTAGATCATCGGAGCGAACCGCCAGAGCGTCCCGGCGATGCGGGGGTCGTCTTCGCCGTGAGCCATCGGCATCCACGTTAGTCTGAAGAGCCATGTTTGAACTCGATCTTTCCGCCGACATCCAGGCGCTGCGCTCCACTTTCTCCGACATCCAGGCGGTGGTGGACGTCGACGCGCTCACGGCCGAGATCGCGCGGCTCTCCGAAGAGGCCGGCGCGCCCGACCTCTGGGACGACGTCGAGAAGGCCCAGAAGGTCACGAGCGCCCTCAGCCACCGTCAGACCGAGTTGAAGCGGCTCACAGAAATCGAGAACCGCCTGGACGACCTCGACGTGCTCATCGAGCTCGCCATCGAGATGGGCGACGAGGAATCCGCCGATGAGGCGCGCAAGGAGCTCGCCGAGCTCGAGGACGTCATCGGCCAGCTCGAGGTGCAGACGCTGCTCGACGGCGAGTACGACGACCGCGGCGCGGTCGTCACCATCCGTTCCGGCGCCGGCGGCGATGACGCGACCGACTTCGCCGAGATGCTCATGCGCATGTACCTGCGCTGGGCCGAGCGTCACAAGTACCCCGTGAAGATCCTCGACACCTCCTACGCAGAGGGCGCGGGCATCAAGTCGGCCACGTTCGAGGTCGACGCCCCCTATGCCTACGGCACGCTCTCGGTCGAGGCGGGCACCCACCGGCTCGCCCGCATCAGCCCCTTCGGCTCCGCCGACAAACGGCAGACGAGCTTCGCCGCCGTCGAGGTCATCCCGGTGATGGCAGAGGCCAAGGAGGTCGAGGTCCCCGAAGGTGACATCCGCGTGGA
>NZ_JANJFJ010000145.1:0-10420 GCF_024626565.1 Microbacterium sp. zg.Y909 | reverse complement strand
CCCGCGTAGACGCCGCCGGTGACGAGAAGGCCGATGCCGATGAGGGCGGCGGCGGCCCAGGGGCTGCGGCGGCCGTTCGAGCGGCGAGGGGTGTGTCGTGCCATGGGCTTTTTCAGCTCGCTCTCAGCTCGCGAAGGGCAGCAGGTAGATGACGGCGAACAGGACGATCCACACGACGTCGACGAAGTGCCAGTAGTAGGACACGACGATCGCGGTGGTCATCTCCTTGCGCCCGAAGTTCTTGACCGCGTAGGCGCGGCCGATGACCATCAGGAAGGCGATCAGGCCGCCGGTGACGTGCAGCGCGTGGAAGCCGGTCGTGATGTAGAAGGCCGACGCGTACGCGTCTGCGGAGATCGGCAGGCCTTCGGCGACGAGGGTCGCGTACTCCCAGATCTGGCCGGAGACGAACACCGCACCCATGATGAAGGTGAGGAAGAACCACTCGGTCATGCCCCACTTGCGGACGTTCCAGAAGCTGCCGGTGCGGTAGGACTGGAAGCGCTCGGCGGCGAAGACGCCGGCCTGGCAGGTGAAGGACGACAGCACGAGGATGAAGGTGTTGATCGCAGCGAACGGCACGTTCAAGATCTCCGACCGCGCCGCGAACAGCTCCGGGGAGGTGCTGCGCAGGGTGAAGAAGATCGCGAAAAGGCCCGCGAAGAACATGACCTCGCTGCCGAGCCAGACAATGGTGCCGACGGCGACCGGGTCGGGTCGCTTGACCGACCGCATGGCCTGGGGATAGGTCGTTGGAGAGCTCGTCACACATTCATTATGGCTGAAAGTCGGCCCTAAGTTTCCCATCGGACGGCTGGTGATCGGCTGGGTGAAGTGAGTCCGCCCTCAGAGCGCGCTGAGAATTCGCTGATCGGCCCCCGATAGGATCGATCCCCATGGCGGAGCTCTACTCGTGGCCCGAAATCCTCACCACTCTTCTCGATGCGCGCGATCTCAGCGTGTCGGAGTCGACCTGGGCGATGCGGCAGGTGATGACGGGCGCCGCCACGCCTTCGCAGCTGGCCGGATTCCTCGTCGCCCTCCGGGCGAAGGGCGAGACGATCGACGAGATCGTCGGGTTCCGCGACGCGATCCTCGAAGCGGCCGTTCCGCTGCCCGTGCCGTCGCAGGTGCTCGACATCGTCGGGACCGGCGGTGACCGCTTCGGCACGGTCAACGTGTCGACGATGTCCGCGATCGTCGCCGCGGCTTCCGGCGTTCCGGTCGTCAAGCACGGGAACAAGGCGGCCAGCTCGAAGTCCGGCTCTTCGGACGTGCTGCGCGCGCTCGGCGTGGATCTGTCGCTGTCACCGGATGCCGTCGCGCAGACGCTGGCGCGGACGGGCATCACGTTCGCCTTCGCGTCGGCGTTCCACCCCGGTTTCCGGCACGCCGGCGCCACACGCGGCGAGCTCGGCGTGCCGACCGTCTTCAATTTCCTCGGCCCCCTCTGCAACCCGGCCCGAGCGGAGGCGAATGCCGTGGGCGTGGCACAGCTCGATCGCGTCCCGCTCATCACCGGAGTGTTCCGCACCCGCGGCGCGACCGCCCTGGTCTTCCGCGGCGACGACGGGCTCGACGAGCTGACCACCACCGGTCACAGCAGGCTCTGGGAGATCAGCCTGGGTGACGTCCACGAGCACGACCTGGACCCGCGCGATCTCGGCATCCCGCTGGCAGACATCGACGACCTGCTGGGTGGGGAGCCCGACCACAACGCCGCTGTGGTGCGCCGGGTGCTCGACGGTGAGCCGGGGCCGGTGCGCGACATCGTGCTGCTGAACACCGCCGCCGGCATCGTGTCCTACCGGCTCTCGCTGGACCCCGCCCAGTCGCAGCGTCCGATCCTCGAGCGACTGGCCGAAGGGAAGGATGCCGCGGCAGCCGCGATCGACGACGGATCCGCCGCCGCCACACTGGTTTCGTGGGTGGAGACGACCCAGCAGCTCGGCGGCTGAGCACTGAGGCGTTTCTTATTCACGGCGTTGGTGTGTCGGGCCGGGCGCTGCCCCCGCTAGGTTGAGGGAACACCCCGATCACAAGGAGCACCCCCGCATGTCGGAAGCACCGGCCACCACGGCCGACACCATCGAATCGCCCACCCGCAAGGTCGGCCTGATCAAGGCCGCCGGCATCATCGGCATCCTGGGCGGTGTGGCACTGATCATCGTCGGCATCGTCGTCTGGGTCATGGTCTCCTCGCAGCTGCGCGCCGAGAACATCACCGTCCCCGATGACGCGATGGCCTTCCAGGGTCAGACGGTCGCCGGTCCCTTCACCGCATTCGTGCAGGCGGACATCATCCAGCAGCACGCCCTGCACTCCTCGGACGGCAAGACGTACGCCGAGCTCGACAAGGAAGACCCGGTGCGGGCCACGATGATGAACGCGTCGTTCCTGCGGGCATCGCTGTTCACCTCGGTCGTGTCGTTCGGCGTCGCTGCCTTCGCCATGGGCATGGGTGTGCTGTCGATCATCTTCGGCTGGGCGATCCATCGCCTCGCCTCGATCCCGGTCGTCGTGAAGCGGTCAACGCTCACCACCTCCTGACTTCTCGGACCATACGGGCCCGCACCGCCTCGGTGCGGGCCCGTACTCTGTCGCCATGCATCCCCACGAGGCACTCAGCGAGATCGCCGGCCTGCTCGAACGAGAGCGGGCCTCGCGCTATCGGTCCAAGGCGTTTCGCGCGGCGGCCGCCGCGATCGAGGGTCTCGATGAGGCGGCACTGCGGGATTCCGCCGCATTGCGGCGACGCAAGGGGATCGGGGATTCGACCTTCGCCGTCATCCAGCAGGCGCTGGCGGGCGAGGTGCCGGCCTACCTCGTCGAGCTGCGGGAGAGCGCCGGGGTCGCGCCCGTCGGCTCCGACCTGCGCGCACGTCTGCGGGGAGACCTGCACAGCCACTCCGACTGGTCCGACGGCCTCACCTCGATCGACCTCATGGTGCAGGCTGCCCGCGCGCTCGGTCACGAGTACCTCGCCCTCACCGACCACTCGCCCCGGCTGCGTGTCGCCAACGGGCTCTCACCCGAGCGGCTGCGCGAGCAGCTGGCGCTGCTTCCGCAGTTCAGCGGCGACGGGTTCACGCTGCTGAGCGGGATCGAGGTCGACATCCTCGATCAGGGCGGGCTGGACCAGCAGGAGGACCTGCTGGCCGAGCTCGACGTGGTGGTCGCGTCGGCGCACTCGAAGCTGCGCATGGAGCGCGGCCCGATGACCCGGCGCCTCGTGGCGGCGGTCGGCAACCCGCACGTCGACGTGCTCGGGCACGTGACCGGTCGACTCGTCGAGGGGTCGCGGGGGACGCGTCCGCCGTCACTGTTCGACGCAGCGGCGGTCTTCGCCGCGTGCGCGGAGAACCAGGTCGCCGTCGAGATCAACTCGCGCCCCGAGCGGCAGGACCCGCCCGACGAGCTCATCGCCGTCGCGTTGGAGGCGGGATGCCTCTTCTCGATCGACTCCGACGCTCACGCCCCGGGGCAGCTGTCGCTCATCGACCACGGGGCCGCGCGTGCCGAGCGTGCCGGCGTGCCCGCCGACCGGATCGTGACCACCTGGCCCCTCGACCGTCTGCGCGAGTGGACGGGCCGCCGGCGCTGAGCCGGCCGCCAGGGCGTCACGCGGATACACCACTTTCCCGCCGAGACACCATTCGCCCGCTGAGACACCATTCGCCCGCCGAGACACCACGCGCGGCGGTGGGTCTCGGTCGGAAAGTGGTTTCTCAGTCGCGGGTGGCCAGCGCGTCCAGCGCCCGCTTCATCGAGGTGCCGAGTCCCCAGCGCTCGGCGAACGCTTCGGCGGCGTCGCGGGTGGCGGCATCCGGTGCGTGCAGCCGGGACTCCGGCGCGGCGATGTCGAGGTCGGTGACCACCCCCACCACCGTCGGGGCGACGTCGAGGTAGTCGGCGGCGCCGAGGATGCGACTGGCGACCGTGGCGGACATCCCGTCGCCGGACGCGGCGGCGGCACGGATGCCGTCGAGGTCACCGTGGGCCGCGAGCAGGGTCGCCGCCGTCTTGTCGCCGATCCCGGCGACCCCCGGCAATCCGTCGGATGCGTCACCGCGCAGTGTGGCGTAGTCGGCGTACTGCGTGGGCAGGATGTGGTACTTCGTCACGACGGTGGCGTCGGTGACGACCTCGAGGTTGCTCATGCCGCGGGCGGTGTAGATCACCCGCACGTCGCGGGCGTCATCGACGAGCTGGAAGAGGTCGCGGTCGCCGGTGACGATGTCGACGGGCATGGTCGCGCGGGTCGCGAGGGTGCCGATGACGTCGTCGGCCTCGTGGTCGGCACGCCCGACCACCGGGATGCCGAGCAGCGCGAGGGCCTCGCGGATCACCGGGATCTGCGCCTCGAGCGGGTCGGGGACCTGCTCGACGTCGGGCGCGCCCGGCATGACCTCCGCGACGCGGTGCGTCTTGTACGTCGGAATGAGGTCGACGCGCCACTGCGGGCGCCAGTCGTCGTCCCAGCAGGCGACCATGTCGGTCGGCTCGTAGGTCGTCGTCAGCTTCGCGATCATGTCGAGCAGCCCGCGGACGGCGTTGACGGGCGTGCCGTCGGGGGCGCGCACCTTGTCGGGCACCCCGTAGAACGCCCGGAAGTACAGGGATGCGGTGTCGAGGAGAAGCAGCTTTTCTGAGCGGGAGGACACGTCGACAGGCTACTGTCGGCCGCGTCGCCCTCGATACAGTTGCGGAATGTCTGCGACATCGACCAGCATCCGTGGCGCGCTCGGCTTGACGGTTCTCTACGTGTTCGCTGCCGCCGCTGGTGCGACGATCCTGGTCATGCAGGTCGTCAAAGGCGATGGCAGTTTCGGGATCCTCGCGGGGGCTGGGGTGCTCATCGCGTTCGGTGCCCTCGCCGTCGCATCAGGGCGGAACGCGCTGCGGATGCGGCGAGGAGCGGCGAGCCAGGTCGGGTCGGTACCGGCGGCGACGCCGTAGCACGAGACGTGCTGCGGTACGCCGACGCCGTGTCGGGCAGCATGAGGCGGTCGGTCACGCGGTGACCCTCAGCACCCGGGACCTCTCGGGTCCTCGAGGCAGGTGCGGTCCACGAGCGCCGTGTGCACCTCGACGACTCGCACGGCGTATCCGCCCGCCGTCGCGTCGACGAACCCGGGCACTTCGCGCCACGAGCCGGTGCCGAAATCGACGGATGCCGCATAGCGCACGGTGACCGAGGCGGCGTAGTCGCCCCGCTCGCCGTAGGCGTGACTGGTGGCGGTGGGGGTGAACTGCGCCTGCCCGAGCGTCGGCCAGCTGGCGCCACCGGTCGAGGAGGTGCGGCTGGAGCCGTCGCCGTAGTGGAACACGAACGCGGCGGGCACGAAGCGCACCACCACCGGGTAGTCGAACAGCTCGCCCGCGATGTGCTGCTCCGTCGCCGCGGCGACGAAGTTGGCCGGCATGCCGCGGACTGCGACGCCGTCGGGTTCCGCCGTGAACGACGGGCGCGCCGGCGTGAATGCCGCGAGATCGCTGATCGTGACCTCCGGGGGAGTCCACACCTGGTAGCCGCCGCGGCACCCGACGACCGTGTTGCAGACCGGGGCCGGTGCGGGTGCCGGCACCTGCGGCCGGACAGTACCGCCTTGGTTGCCGCCGCCACCACCTCCGCGGCCGCCGCCCGCCGTGTCGTCGGCGCCGATCTCGACCGAGGAGCCGGTGTTATTGACTTCCGGGCAGACATCTAGCCAAGAGCCACCAGAGCATGGCGTTCCGGGTTGCGCTGCCCCTGCCAGCAGGAGGCTCAGGAACGGAAGGGCGACAGCGATTGCTAGTCTGCAGCGCACTCGGGCTCACCGCCTCGGCCTGAGATCTCCGAGATGGATAGCCCAGTCGCCGTCGAATCTGATTCCCTCACGACAACCGTCATCGACTGCACCGGTGGGCGGGAGTCGGCGACCTGCGACTCGCCGCCGGCATTCACTACGTCGACTTCGCTTACGTCCTGGCAAACGGCCAGCGTTACAGTTGCCGGGGACTCGAACTCAAGCGGTTCAACCAGTGCGGCCTTTGTCTCTCCATGCACGGTCCACCCCTCCGCGTGCATCTCTGACAGCGTCTCGCGTTCGTTCGCATTCGCCTCGCCCGTGGTCCACGCGTAGACCGCCTCGAACGTGTCGGGGTCGCTGAGGTCCACCTGGTTCAGCGCATCGACGTAAGCGCGGTAGGTCTCCTCGGCCGCGGCGAAGGCTTCAGCCTCCGAGGCGAACCCGGTCGCCGTGGGGGTGGGAGCCGGTTCGGGCTCCGCGACGCAGCCGGTCAGAGCCAGCACGAGCAGGACCGAGGTGGCTGCCCCGACCGCGCCATGTGCCTTCATGCGCACACGCTACCGCGCAGCGCTCGCACGGCATCCGGTTATCCACAGCGGCGCCACAGCGACGAGCAGACGCCGCGGATCACCCGCGCGCGACCACCCCGCGCAGCCCGTCGCCGATCACGGCCGACAACCGGTCCAGGCCGATGACGCCGGCCGCGATGACCGCGATCACTGCGACGACCTGGGCCATGCCGAGCACGGCCCCGCCCAGCCCGAGCACGTCGATGTTGAGGAAGGGGTAGGGAAAGCGGTCCGCGATCGTCGGAAAGGCGATCGCGCGGGAGAGTGTGACGACGGCGTATGCGGCGGGGTAGATCAGCCAGAGCAGGCCATCGCGCCACCGCACCGCCCGGCGGGGGCCGAACAGCAGCCAGTCCACCAGCACCATGCCCGGAACGACGTAGTGCAAGAGGAACAGTGACTGGTTCGCCAGCGCCTGCGCGGGATCTGCGTCCATGAGCCCGGGCAGCGGACTCGCTCCCTCGTTGAGCAGCACGTGGGAGACGAGGGCGGTCGTGAGGATCCATGTCGTCACGGCGCCTCTCAGCCGGGGTGCGGGAGCGTCCGGGATGCCGCGGCGCACCATCCAGTACAGCGCGCCGGCGTAGTAGGCGAAGACGATGACGTTGCTCTGCACCGTGAAGTAGACGAGCCGGTGGTTGCCGCTGGACAGCCCCAGCAGGCACACCGCGACGATCGCGACGCGCCACCAGAGCTGTGCGGTGCCCCAGGAGCGTGCACGGGGCGCTGCGGTCACGGTGTTCCTCTCGTCTGCCTGCCACGATCGTGCGCCTGAACGCTAGGCGGCAGCCGTCGCGGTGTCAAAGCGGTGCGAGACTGACAGCACCATGCGTGACCACGACCCCTGCCCGTGCGGAAGCGAGGCCACCTTCGGGGAGTGCTGCGGACGCCACCTCGCCGGAGTGCCGGCGCCGACTCCCGAGGCACTCATGCGCTCGCGGTACACGGCCTTCGTCGTGGGCGACACCGCGTACCTCGAGCAGACCTGGCACCCCGGCACCCGGCCGGAGCACCTGGACCTCGACCCCGACCTGCGCTGGCGGGGCCTGGAGGTCGTCACCGCGGAGACCGGCGAGAAGCGCGGCTACGTGGAGTTCCGTGCGCACTGGAGCGAGGGCCCGAGCCGCGGGGTGCTGCACGAGCGCAGCCGCTTCGTGCGGCAGAGCGGGCGCTGGTGGTATCTCGACGGCGTGATCGACCCGCCGGTCACAGCGGAGCCGTGATTGCTTCGTGCACGCGGCGCAGGTCCACCAGGATCGATCCGATCAGCATCCAGTTCGTCGACGACGGCGTCTGGATCCGAAGGGGGCGGGTGAGGGCCGGCTCCTCGTCTTCGGGGAGCTCACCCGGCGTGCTCGTCAGTAGCCGCAGGTCGTGTGCCGCCCGGTGCAGCTGCTCTGCGATCGCGGGCGCGGACGGCTCATCGACGAGCCCGCTGCCGCCGTACTCGCGCACCGCGCGGGTCATGCCGATCACCTGCGTGACGATGCCGGAGAAGCGCTCGAGCAGCTCGCGCAGATGGTCGATCTGCGGACGGAAGTGGGGCGCGCGCGGGTTGAGGGCGAGCGCGTCGGTCGAGGTGGACAGAGCGCTCTCCGCGGCATCCCGCATGGGGCGCAGCAGCCGCGCCGTCAGCAGCATCTCCTCCAGCTCGGCCGTGGTGCGCGGTGACGTGAAAGCGTCCGCGAGACGGTCCAGTGTCGCGGCGGTCTCAAGCCCCAGGGCGTCCACGCGGTCGAGCGCCTGGGTGGCGTGCACCGGCGGCGCCAGCAGCACGCTCACCGCCAGACCCAGAGCCGCGCCGATGATCGTCTCGACGACCCGCGCTCCCGCGTAGCCGGGCGTCGAGACCCCCAGCGCGAGGACCAGCACCGAGCTGATGACGGTCTGGTTGCTGACCCCCGGCGTCATGCGCAGCACCCAGCCGAACACGAGCGAGGTCACGACGGCCGCCGGCACGACCCAGGCCTGGGTGCCGAATGCCAGCCCCAGGGCCGAACCGATCGCGACGCCCGCGATGACCCCGACCGTACGCTCGATCGCCTTGGCCGCGGACTGGTTCGGGCTCGGCTGCACCACCAGCAGCGCCGCGATCGCCGCGAACACCGGAGGCGGACCTCCGAGCAAGGCGCCGGCGACCACCCACGCGAGCACGGTGGCCAGCGCCGACTTGGCCACCTGCAGCAGGGGGAGTCGGCGATCGGCGCGGATGGCGGCGGTCAGGGCCATGTGATCAACGCTAGGCCGTGGCCCCACGCCGCGTCAGTGCTCGGGCCGGGCAAAGCCGTCAGCGCTGCAGCACTTCGTCAAGAGAGGGGTCGGGGAGGGCGACCGTGACCTGCGTGCCCCACGGATCGACGGCGCGCACCGACCGGCCGTCGCCGTCGTAGGCGATGCCGTGGTCGCGCAGGCGCGCACCCAGGGCATCGAGCTCCTCGCGGCGGGGCACGGTGATCGAGACATCGCCCAGGCCCAGCGCCGCGGCGCGAGGACCGGCGCCGCGGCTGTTCCACGTGTTCATCGCGATGTGGTGGTGGTACCCGCCGGCGGCGGCGAAGAGCGCCCCGGGATAGGCGCTCTGGGTGGCCTCGAACCCGAGCGCGTCGACGTAGAAGGCGCGGGCAGTGGGGATGTCCCCGACCTGCAGGTGCACGTGGCCTACGGCGCCGGCACGGGAGGGACCGGCATCCAGCGCCTCCTGCGTGAGGTGGCGGCGGAGGTACTCGTTCGGATCGAGGGCGAGTACGTCCATCTGGATCTCACCGGCCACGTGCACCCATTTGGCGCGGTCCCGGTCGGTGTACAGCTCGACCCCGTTGCCCTCGGGGTCGGTGAAGTAGAACGCTTCGCTCACCAGATGGTCCGCCGAGCCGCTGAAGCGACTGAGGGGGTGCTGCGCGGCGCGGTACACCGTCGCCGCCAGCGCTTCGGCCTCGTCGAAGAGGAACGCGGTGTGATAGAGGCCCGCCTCGCGCGCGGCCGCCTGCGGCAGATCCGGGGTGTGGACGAGTCGCACGAGCGGGGTGGATCCGCGGCCGAGCACCCGGTGCACCTCGCGCCCGCGCGCCTTCTCGTCGAGGGGCTCCATCGCGAAGGCATGGGTGTAATACCCGCTCATCGCCTCGAGGTCCGCGACGCGCAGGGTCACCGCGCCCATTGCCGCATCGGGGTGCAGCACCCGGTCGTGTGTTGCCGTGCTCATGGGATCTCCTGCAGTGGGGGGGGTTGAGGGTCGGGTCAGCCGGTCAAACCGCCTCGACGCCCGCGGCATTCCCGCGAGGCGGCACTGACAGCCTCTCCCCGCCCTCGCGCGGGATGTCATAGTGGCGCGGTTTACAATCGATGGTTGTCCAACACACAGAAGGAGATCGGATGCCGGCCCGTCAGAGCGCGATGCATGCGCTGTTCCGCCGCAAGCCGATCACCCCGCAGAACGAGGACGACTCCGGCACCGGGCTCGTCCGACGCCTGGGCACCTTCCAGCTGGCCATGCTCGGTGTCGGCGCCACGATCGGCACGGGCGTCTTCTTCGTCATGCACGAGTCGGTGCCGCTGGCCGGCCCCGCCGTGCTGCTCTCGTTCGTCATCGCCGCGATCGCCGCTGGCCTGTCGGCCGTCTGCTACGCCGAGATGGCCTCCGCCGTGCCGATCTCGGGATCGACGTACTCCTATGCCTATGTGACCCTCGGCGAGATCGTCGCGATGGGGGTCGCCGCCTGCCTCATGCTCGAGTACGGCGTCTCGGCCGCGGCGGTGTCGTCGGGCTGGAGCGGGTACCTGGACCACCTGCTGGCCGCGGTGTTCGGCTGGCACCTGCCGCCCGAGCTCATGGCGGGACCGCTCGAGGGCGGCATCGTGAACCTGCCGGCCGTCGTGCTCGTGGCCATGTGCGCGGTCCTGCTCGTGCGGGGCACGCGCGAATCCGCGGTCGTCAACACGATCATGGTCGTCATCAAGGTGGCGGTGCTGCTGATGTTCGCCGCGATCGCCATCACCGCCTTCCGTGTGGACAACTTCGCCGAGTTCGCCCCGCACGGCGCGGCGGGGGTGACTGCGGCG
>NZ_JANJFJ010000144.1:0-10441 GCF_024626565.1 Microbacterium sp. zg.Y909 | reverse complement strand
CGCCCGTGGCCTTGCCCTGGGCCGTGGTCGTCTCGTCGCAGACGGCCGACCGCCTCGGCATCGGCTACGGCGGCTTCACCCTCGTCGCCGCCTACGACGAGCCCCTGTCGGTCACGGCATTGGACCGGTTGCGCGCCGACGCCGAGGCCGCGTCGCGCATGAACCCCGACGTCTACCTGTGGCCTCAGCTCGAGAGCGGCCCGTCCGCCCCCGCCGGCTGGCTGTGGCTCATCCTCGGCGCGACGGGCGTGCTCGTGGTCGCCGCCAGTGCCGTCGCCCTCGGGCTTGCGCGCGTCGAGCGCCGCCCCGATGACGCGACGCTCGCCGCCGTCGGAGGCAGCCGGCGCCTGCGCCGCGGCATCGCGCTGTGGCAAGCGCTCGTGATCACGGGGCTCGGCACCGTGACGGGCGCGGTAGCCGGCATCCTGCCGGTGTGGGGCCTCGTGCTCGCCAGCCAGAACACCTACAACCCGCCGCAGCTCGCCGACCTGCCGTGGTTGTGGCTCGCCCTCCTGGCCGTGGGCCTGCCGCTGGCGATCGCGATCGTGTCGTGGCTCGTGCCGCCGCGGCATCCGGACCTCACCCGTCGCACCGCCATCGCGTGAACGCCACGCGACTCTTGAGCGCTGACAGTGAGCGCTGACCTCTGGCGGGCGCCGGGCTGTGCGGCGATCGCTCAGAACGGTGCGGGTTCTTCCGCGGCGGTGAGGGCCATGAACTCCAGCACCCGGCGGGGGACATCGACGTAGACGCGTCCGGTGGGGCTGGTCCATTGGAGGATGCCGTCGGGTTTCTGCACGACGCTCCAGGCGGTCCCGTGTTTGACGGGGTGATGTCGGCCGGGGCAGAGGTTGGCGAGATTGGTGACCCGGGTCGGTCCGCCGAGCGCGGCGTCGATGGTGTGGTCGCCGTCGCAGTGGCGGGCTGGTCTTCGGCAGCCGGGGAACCGGCAGTGCTCGTCCCTCGCGTCGAGGAGCCGGCGCATCTGCACGCTGGGGCGGTAGGTATCGACCTGCAGCACCGCCCCGGTGGTGGGGGAGGTGAACAGCCGTTCCCACACGTCGGCGGTCGCAGCGAGGTGCCGGGCGGTGTCGGGGTCGATGGGCCCGTATCCGACGAGTTCGGCGGGTTCGATGCCTTCACCGGTCAGGGTCGCCGCGGGGATGGTGATCTGCACGTGTGCGGTGATCGCGGCGGTCTCGGGGATGCTGCCGGCGGACACCGGCGCGGTGGCGTGCCCGGTGAGGAGCAGGTCGGCCAGCACATCGGCGCGGACCTGGTCGGTGGTGCGGTGGTCGGTCGCGATGACGTCGGCGGTGCCCTCCGTGCCCTCGCCATCCGCGCCATCCGCGCCGGCCCGCGCCGCCGCGATGATCTCCCGCGCGTGCGCGGTGAGCCGGTCCTTGATCGCGTACGCCAGCGGTGCCGGTAGCAACGCGGCCAGTTCCGCCATGCCGTCGTCGAGGTCGCGCACCCATACCCGCCGCCCGGCCGCCGCTTCGGCGTGCCGTTCTTCCAGCGGCATCGGGTCGAGCTTCTGGGCGAGCATCAGGATGATCGGTTTCGCCCGCCCCGGTGTCTCCCGCTCGGCGACCACCAGCGCGGCCTGCTCGAATCTGGCCCGGGCGTCGGGGTCGGTGATGCGGGCGCCGGCATCCTGGATCACCCGCACATGCGCCACGTCGATCCGGCCCGCTTCGAGAGCCCCGAGCGTCGCCGGGAACCCCTCCACCAGCACCGCCGCGTCGCGCATGCGTTCCTGCATGCCCCGGTCCGATCGCCGCATCACCGCCGCAAGTTCCGCGGCCATTCCGCGCCGCGGCATCTCGCGTTCCCGCCCCTCACTCGACGGGATGTGCGCGGTCTCCTCCGCGGCGATCGCCTCCGCCCGGGCCAGCCACTGCAGCTCTTCCGACTGCAGTGCCGCGATCGCCTGGCGCGTCTCTTCCACGCCGGAGATCACCGCGCCGCGCGAGGCAGTGCCAATCGAGGTGGCGATCGAACCGATGACCGGGGAGGTGTTCATACCCCGATTCTGGTGACCCCCTCCGACATTGAGAGCGTCACAAACCCCAGGCCAAGCCACCATTGTGGATAACCGCGTGACCACGCCCAGTGGGGAGGGAACGCCGCGGCCAGATCAGCCGTCGACGAACCAGGGAGTGAAGAGGACAATCATGTCGTTCCAGGCATATCTCGACGCCGTTGAGACCAGGCCCGGCGTGACGCGCCGCGAGCGACGGCAAAGCGACCCGCACCCTGAGTCCGCGAGCGTCTCTCGGGCGCCGTCAGCCCCCGAAGTGGCGGTGGACTCCGGCACCCACCATGCTTGTGCTGCCGGAGGTGAAAGTGAACGACCTGAATCGCGGCCGGCAGCGGCCGAGCATCTACGACGTGGCGAAGCAGGCGGGTGTCTCGCACATGACCGTCTCGCGCGTGCTCAACGGGCACCCGAACATCCGTGACTCCACGCGCGGGCGGGTGCTCCAGGCGATCGACGAGATGAACTACACACGCAGCTCGATCGCGCGTGCGCTCGCGACGCGCCGAGCGATGCGCATCGGCGTGCTCGTGGATGCTCCGCTGCAGTACGGCCCCAACAGCACGCTGCGCGCGCTCGAGGGTGCGGCGCGACAGGTCGGGTATGCGATCAGCGCGTTCTCGATCTCCGACGACGAGCAGTCGCAGATCAACGACGGCGTCGTCGAACTGGTCACGCAGGGGGTCGATGCCCTGTGCGTCATCGCTCCGCGGGCCTCGTCGCTGGACATCCTCCGGCAGCAGAGCACCGGGCTGCCGACCATCGTCGTGAAGGCCGAGCAGGATGATGTCTGGCACTCGGTCGCTGTCGACCAGCGCGCCGGCGCGACGCTCGCCGTCACCCACCTCATCGAGCGGGGGCACCGGTCGGTCCTTCATCTGTCGGGGCCGCTGGACTGGTACGACGCCCGCGAGCGGGAGGGCGGGTGGCGCGACGCGCTCGCGCTCGCCGGGCTGCCCATTCCGAAGTCGATCTCGGGCGACTGGACGTCGGACTTCGGCTACGCGATCGGTCGGGACTTCGAACCCAACGGCGTGACCGCCGTGTTCGCCGCCAACGACCAGATGGCCCTCGGTTTCGTGCACGGGCTCTGGGAGCAGGGACTGCGCGTTCCGCAGGACATCAGTGTCGTCGGCTTCGACGATCTGCCGGATGCGCGCCACTTTCTGCCACCCCTGACGACCGTGCGACAGGAGTTCGCCGCACTCGGCGAACTCGCCCTGCAGCAGATCATCGCCGCGATCGACGGCGACGCTCACGTGCAGCACGACATGATCGAGCCCAAGCTGATCGTGCGGAGCTCGACGGCGCGTCCGTCCGCGTGAGAACTGGCCTGGGGCGCGAGGCGGGCGCGAGGCGGGCGCGAGGCGGGCGCGCGGTAACGAGAGCGTAACGAATCGAAATCGCCCACTTGTGGTAGGGGATGTTAGCGCGCACAGTTGAGGCGCACACATACCCGAGCGTGCTTTCGGGCACGTCTTTTCACTTCAACGGGTGCACGCCGAAGTCTCAAGGAGGAGAAATGGCACACAAGAAGCGGATGCTCAATCTGCTGGGATTCGTCGGGGCGGGGGCCCTGGCTCTGGGGCTGGCCGGCTGCGCGGGGGGCGGCGATGGCGGTGACGCCGGTGCCGGCGGTGACGGCGATCTGGTCACGGTGGGCTTCGTCGCGGTGGGTCCAGAGGGAGCCTGGCGCGAGGCCAACGAGAAGAACGTCCAGTCCACGTTCACTGAGGACGCCGGATACGACCTCAGGTACGCGCCGGCCACGAACCTCGACCAGAAGTCGCAGATCGACGCGTTCACGTCCTTCGTGGACGAGGGCGTCGACGTCATCCTGCTGTCGGCGACGGAGGCGTCCGGATGGGAGGACTCGCTCAAGCGTGCCCAGGAAGCCGAGATCCCGGTGGTCTTGCTCGACCGGGGCATCGAACCCGACGACACCAGCCTGTACGTCACGCGCATCGCGCCGGACAACGTCGTCGTCGCGGAGGCTGTCGGCGACTGGGCGGTGTCGCAGTTCCCCGACGGCGGCAACTACATCGTCCTCGAGGGTCCGGCCGGCGTCGGCGTCGTCAACGAGCGCAACGAGGGCTGGGATGCCGCAGTCGAAGGCTCCGGGCTCGTGAAGGTCGCGGCGCAGACGGCCAACTGGTCGGCTGAGGAGGGCAAGAGCGTCACCGAGACCCTCCTCAAGGCCAACGGCAACGACATCCAGCTGATCTTCGCGCAGAACGACGAGATGGGACTCGGTGCGGCGCAGGCCGTCGAAGAGGCGGGCCTGACGCCCGGCGTCGACGTCAAGATCGCCACCATCGACGGCACCCGTGCCGCCATGGAAGCCCTCGCCGCTGGGCAGCTGAGCTTCGTGCACGAGTACAACCCGCTGTTCGGAGACACCGCGCTGGACGTCGTCACGAAGGCGCTGGAAGGTGCCGACGTCGAGTCGTACATCATCGTCCCCAGCACCGCGTTCGACTCGCCTGAGGCAGCCGACAGCGTGCTGGCCGACCGCCAGTACTGAGCGCCGGGCGCGCTGTCGCCCACCTCAGAGTCATGGACATGCGGTGCGGGGCCGGATCAGGCCCCGCACCGCGGTCGACAGCCCTGGTCGTCACCGCGGCCGATCACAGGATGCGAAGCCATGAGTGAAGAACTGCCGGTCGTGCAGATGCGCGACATCTCCATCGAGTTCCCGGGGGTCAAAGCGCTGGACGGCGTGGACTTCCGTCTCTTCCCGGGCGAAGTCCATGCGCTGATGGGGGAGAACGGCGCCGGTAAGTCGACCCTGATCAAAGCGCTGACGGGGGTCTACCGGATCGACTCAGGGTCGATCGCCGTCAGCGGGGAGGAGCGTCAGCTCCACGGCACCAGCGACGCCCAGGCGGCCGGCATCTCCACGGTCTATCAAGAGGTCAACCTCGTGACCAATCTCTCGATCGGCGAGAACGTGATGCTCGGGCACGAAGTGCGCGGGCCGTTCGGAATCAACTGGCGCGCCACGCACAAGGCGGCGACCGAGGCGCTCGAGAAGCTGGGGCTCGGCGACCTCGACACCCGCAGGCCGCTGTCCACGCTCTCGATCGCGGTGCAGCAGCTCGTCGCCATCAGCCGCGCCATGGCCGTCAAGGCGAAGGTCCTCATCCTCGACGAACCGACGTCGAGCCTGGATGCCGCAGAAGTCGAGGGCCTCTTCCGGGTGATCCGGGCGCTCCGGGATCAGGGCGTGGCCATCCTGTTCGTCTCCCACTTCCTCGACCAGGTCTACGCGATCAGCGACCGCATGACGATCCTGCGCAACGGACGTTACGAGGGGGAATACGCAACCCTGGAGCTCGACCGCCGGTCGCTGATCTCGAAGATGATCGGCAAGGACCTCGACACGCTGAACTCCCTCGGCGGAAACCGCCGCGTCGAACGGCGCGACCATGCCGCCGAGGAACCCGTGCTGACCGCACAGGGTCTCGGCAGGCGCGGGGCGATCGAGCCGACCGATCTGACCGTTCACCGGGGCGAGGTCGTCGGCTTCGCCGGCCTGCTCGGGTCGGGGCGCACGGAGCTTGCGCGGCTGCTGTTCGGTGCTGACCGTGCCGACCAGGGGGAGATCACCGTGCACGGTCGCCGGGTCGATCTGAAGACCCCCGCCGACGGCCTGGCCCACCACATCGCCTTCTCCACGGAGAACCGTCGCGACGAGGGGATCATCGCGGACCTGACCGTGCGGGAGAACATCGTCCTCGCCGTGCAGGCGGAGCGGGGATGGGCCCGGCCGCTGTCGCGCCGGGAGAAGGACGAGATCGTCCAGAAGTACATCACCGCCCTCAACGTGCGCCCGGCGGACCCGAACCGTCTCATCCGCAACCTGTCGGGCGGCAACCAGCAGAAGGTGCTGCTCGGTCGCTGGCTGGCGACGAACCCCGAGGTGCTGATCCTCGACGAGCCCACGCGGGGCATCGACGTCGGCGCCAAGGCGGAGATCCAGGAAGCGGTCGCCGACCTCGCCGAGACCGGCGTCTCGGTGGTCTTCATCTCCTCGGAGCTGGAGGAAGTCGTGCGTCTCAGCGAGAGGATCGTGGTGCTGAAAGACCATCAGAAGATCGGTGAGATCGTGAACGGACCGGAGGTGACCGCCGAGCGGGTCGTCGACATCATCGCCGCGCACGGCGTCGCGGCTGCCGTCGATCGTGGCCTGGTGGATGCCGAAGACGGGCTCCAAGCCGCCTCCCCGGGGGATCAGCCCGACGGGTCGGGGGACCGGTCATGAGCGCTGCCCGATCCGATGCGCTGCGCGAACTCATGCGCAAGCCCTTCGTCTGGGGAATCGTCGCCATCCTCGTGCTGCTGCTGCTGAACGTCCTCAAGGACCCGGGGTACCTCGCCCTGTCGATCAACCCCACCAACGGCAACCTCGTGGGCAACGTCATCGACATCCTGCGCGCCGCCGCGCCGATCCTCATGATCGCCGTCGGGATGTCGCTGGTGATCGCCACCGGCGGCATCGACCTCTCCGTCGGCTCCGTCATGGCCGTCGCGGGTGCCGTCTCGATGGAGTTCATGAAGGCTGCCGGCGACTCCGAGTCGGTCGGCGTCGCACTGGCGGCCGTCGGCCTGGCGCTGATCGTGAGCGCCGTGCTGGGCGCGGTGAACGGTGTGCTCGTGGCGTACGTCGGGCTGCAGCCCTTCATCAGCACCCTCATCCTCATGCTCGCAGGGCGAGGACTGGCGAAGGTGATCACCTCGGGGCAGAACACATCGGCATCCAGCGCCCCCTTCCGGTGGATCGCCAACGGCTACCTCATCGGGCTGCCCGTGGTGTTCTTCCTCGCCATCGCCATCGTCGTCGTAGTCGGGCTGATCGTGCGTCGTAGCGCACTCGGGCTCATGATCGAGGCGATCGGGATCAACCCGAAGGCGAGCAGGATGGCCGGGATCAAGCCCCGCGGCCTGCTGCTCACGGTCTACATCGCCAGCGGCGTGCTGGCCGGCATCGCCGGGGTGATGTCGGTGGGAACGGTCATGACGGTGGACGTCAGCCGCACCGGCTATCAACTGGAGCTGGACGCCATCCTGGCGGTCGTCATCGGCGGCACGTCGCTGGCCGGAGGCAAGTTCTCGATCGGCGGAGCGGCGGTGGGCGCGCTGCTGATCGCGACGCTCGACAAGACGGTGCTGTTCCTCGGGATCTCGTCCTCGGCGACCCCCGCGTTCAAGGCCATCGTGATCGTGGTGCTCTGCCTGCTGCAGTCCGAGCGGGTGCGCGGCTGGTTCGTGCAGCGGAGGCGCCCCCCGAAGGCCCCGTCGCCGAGCCCGGCTCGCACCGAACAGGAGGTGGCGGTATGACCGCCGTCGACAGCCGCCCGACGGGCGCGCCGACCGGGCCTTCCGGCTTCGCCCGGTTCGCCGGATCGGTTCGCCGCGTCGTCACCTCGAACCCCTCGGTGCTGCCGACCGTGGCCGCGATCACGATCTTCGTCGCCATGGTCGTCTTCGGAGAACTGTCGTACGGACGCATCGTGCAGTACAGCACGCTGTCGAACCTGCTGATCAACAACGCGCACCTGATCATCATCGCGGTCGGCATGACGTTCGTGATCCTCACCGGAGGCATCGACCTTTCGGTCGGCGCCGTCATTGCGCTCTCGAGCGTGGCCGGTGTGATGCTGTCCAACGCGGGCTGGAACCCCGGGATGGTCATCGTGCTGATGATCCTCATCGGCACCGTCTCGGGTCTGATCAGCGGCACCCTGGTGCAGTACTTCAACGTGCAGCCGTTCATTGCGACGCTGGCGATGATGTTCCTCGGCCGGGGCCTCGCGTCGCTGCTCAGCACCGTGCCCGAGCGGCTCGGCGACGATTCGCCGATCCGCGCGCTCGGGACCCAGATCAAGGTGATCGACGGGCCGAAGGTCAATGACCTCGTCGTCTCACCCGGGGTGATCATCGCGCTCGTCGTCGTACTCGCAGCCTTCTTCGTGCTGCACCGCACCCGCGCCGGGCGCACCGTCTACGCGATCGGCGGCTCCGAGAACTCTTCGGCGCTCATGGGACTGCCGGTGCCGCGGACCAAGATGCTCGTGTACGTCATCAGCGGCTCCCTTTCCGGGGTCGCGGCGGTGGTCTACACATCGCGCCTCGGCAGCGCGCAGAACATCACCGGCATCGGCTGGGAGCTCGACGCGATCGCGGCCACCGTGATCGGCGGCACGCTGCTGACCGGCGGCTTCGGGTACGTCCTCGGCTCGGTGGTGGGAGCCCTCGTGCTGGGGCTCATGAACGTGCTGATCACCCGCGACGGCGGCATCCGCCCCGAGATGACGACCATCATCACCGGTGGCATCCTGCTCATCTTCGTGTTGCTGCAGAGAGCGGTGAGCAAGAAGCGCGAGTAGCTCCGCACCCAGGCGGCGACGCGGGTCTTTACCGGTAACATGTTGGTGCTCAAGGGGGCGCAGGCCCTCTTCCGTGAAGAGGGTGGAGACCAGACACTGATGAACGAGCCGCCCCTCGCCGAAGCCATCCGTGCCGGCCGCACCTCGCTCGGCATCGAGTTCGGATCGACCCGCATCAAGGCCTGCCTCGTCGGCGAGAACCCCACCGACGTGCTCGCCGTCGGCAGCCATGAGTGGGAGAACCGCTTCGAGGAGCGCCTGTGGACCTACTCCCTCGAGGACGTCTGGTCGGGGCTGCAGGCGGCCTACGCCGACCTCGTCGCCGACGTGCAGGCCCGTTATGGCGTCGTGCCCGACACCTTCGGCGCGATCGGCGTCTCGGCGATGATGCACGGCTACCTGGCCTTCGACGCCGCCGGTGGGCTTCTGGTGCCGTTCCGCACCTGGCGCAACACGAACACGGGCCCCGCGGTGGCCGCGCTCACCGAGCTGTTCGAGGTCAACATCCCGCACCGCTGGTCGATCGCCCACCTCTATCAGGCCGTGCTCGATGACGAGCCGCACGTGCCGCAGATCGACTTCTTCACGACGCTCGCCGGCTACGTGCACTGGCGTCTCACCGGCCGTCGGGTGCTGGGCATCGGCGACGCGTCGGGCATGTTCCCGATCGACGCGGCGACGGGCGGATACGCCCCCGACCTGCTGGCGCGCTTCGCCGGCCTCGGCACGGGTCTCGACCTCGCCGCCCTGCTGCCCGAGGTGCTCATGGCGGGCACGCCCGCCGGCGACCTCACCGCCGAGGGCGCGGCTCTGCTCGACCCCACCGGGGCCTTGCGCCCCGGCATCCCGCTCTGCCCGCCCGAGGGCGACGCCGGCACCGGCATGGTCGCGACGGGCGCCGTCGCACCCCGCACCGGCAACGTCAGCGCCGGCACGAGCATCTTCGCGATGGTCGTGCTCGAGCGGCCGCTGGCCCGCACGCACCACGAGCTCGACCTCGTCACGACCCCCGCCGGTGACCCTGTCGCCATGGTGCACTGCAACAACGGCGCGAGCGAGCTGGCCGCCTGGGCGGCGATGTTCGCGCGCTTCGCCGAGGCCGCCGGGCAGCCCCTCGACGCGGATGCCGTATACGAGACGCTGTTCCGCGAGGCACTGGCCGGAGACGCCGACGCGGGCGGCCTCATCGCCTACAACCACCTCGCGGGCGAGCCGATCGCAGGCCTCGACGAGGGCCGCCCGCTGTTCGTCCGCACCCCCGACAGCACGTTCACCCTCGCGAACGCGATGCGCGCGCAGCTGTACGGAGTCTTCGGCACCCTCGCCCTCGGCATGCGGGTGCTCGACGCCGAGGGCGTGGCGCTGGATCGCATGTTCGCCCACGGAGGCATGTTCCGCACCGCGGGCGTCGCCCAGCGCTTCCTCGCCGGCGCACTCGGGGCCCCCGTCGCCGTGGGCGACACCGCAGCCGAAGGCGGCGCTTGGGGCATCGCCGTGCTGGCCGCCTACCTGGGCCACGCGCCCGCCACCGACCTCGCAACCTACCTCGACCGCCACGTCTTCGCCGGAGCCGACGTCACCGTCGCCCAGCCCGACCCCGCCGACGTCGCGGGCTTCGCGACCTACCTCGACCGCTACCGCGCCGGCCTGGCCATCGAGGCCGCCGCCGTCGCGGCACTCTGAACCGCAACCGAAGGAACACCATGGCCCTCTCCACCTCCCTCGACGCCTACGAGGTCTGGTTCGTCACCGGCAGTCAGAACCTGTACGGCGAAGAGACCCTGCGCCAGGTCGCCGACCAGTCCCAGGCCGTCGTCGCCGGGTTGTCCGACCTGCCGGTGCGCGTGGTCTGGAAGCCCGTGCTGAAGGACTCCGACAGCATCCGTCGCCTCGCCCTCGAGGTGAACGCCCGCGACGACGTCATCGGCATCATCGCGTGGATGCACACCTTCAGCCCCGCCAAGATGTGGATCGCCGGCCTCGATGCCCTGCAGAAGCCGCTGCTGCACCT
>NZ_JANJFJ010000143.1:0-10499 GCF_024626565.1 Microbacterium sp. zg.Y909 | reverse complement strand
CCCGTAACGGCCGTTCGCGCGCACCGCCTCCTCGCTGAACCACCGCAGGAACTCGCCACCGTAGGCGACTTCACCGCGCGCCTCGGCGAGGGGCTTTCCCATCTCGAGGGTCATCAGCAACGCGAAGTCCTCCTTCCGCTCCTGCAGCAGGTCGAAGGCGCGCCGCAGCAGTTCGCCGCGCTCACGGGCGGGGGTCGCCGCCCAGGCCGGGAACGCCGCGTCAGCGGCATCCAAGGCGGCCACACCGTCGGCGACCGAGGCGCTGGCGATGGTCTTCACCACATCGCCGGTGGCAGGGTCGACGACGTCGAGCGTGCCTCCGTCCGATGCCGCGCGCCAGGCCCCGTCGATGAACAGGCCCTCTGGAACGGAGGCCAGCAGCTCGGTCTCGCGGTCGTCAGTCATTAGGACTCCTTCGTCGTCGGATGCCGCACACACACGTCCCGATGATCGTATACGATCCCCGCGCAAATGACCCTATACTCGGTGACGTCCGGCGGCCGTGCGCCGGCGGTGCCCGAAAAAGGGGCACGCAGCCACCCGCAAGCCCGCGACCGACGACGGTCTCGGGCGGGCGAGCCAGACACATACGGCATCCGATCACCGTCCCTGTACCTGGAGCACCGCCCATGCCCTCCGTCTCCGCGCACGTCGCCGTCACTCTCGCCGCCCACATCGATCACGTCTTCGGGTTGATGGGCAACGGCAACGCCTGGTTCCTCGACGCCCTCGTGCGCGACACCGACGCCTCGTTCACCGCCGTCCGTCACGAGGCGGGCGCCGTCGTCGCCGCCGACGCCTACCACCGCGCCTCGGGGCGCCTGGCCGCCGCGACCGCGACGTACGGCGCCGGGTTCACCAACACCCTCACCGCACTGGCCGAGGCCGTTCAGGCGCACGTGCCGCTGGTGCTCGTCGTCGGCGACGAGCCCACCTCTGGGCCGCGCCCCTGGGACGTCGACCAGATCGCGCTGGCGGCGGCCGTCGGCGCCCGCACATACACCGTGGGTCGGACGGATGCCGCCGCGACCACCGTCATCGCCATCGAGCACGCCCTGACCTACCGGGTGCCGACGGTGCTGGCGATCCCCTACGACGTGGCCACCCGTGAGGCGGGGCCGATCCCGGCGGCGCCGGAGCCGGCGCTGCCGGCGCCGCTACAGCCTGGACCCTTCGCCCGCGCCGCCGTCGACGACCTCGCCCGCGCGCTGGCCTGCGCCCGCCGCCCGCTGCTGCTGGCCGGCCGCGGCGCGTGGGTCTCGGGAGCCGGCGCGGCACTCGGTCGCCTCGCCGACGCCACCGGTGCGGTGACGGCGACGACCGCGCTCGGGCGGGGCGTCTTCCCCCGCCCGGAGTACGACCTCGGCGTCACCGGCGGATTCGGGGCCGAGGGCGCGATGGAGCTTGTGCGCGACGCCGACGTCGCGGTGGTGTTCGGGGCGTCGCTGAACCAGTTCACGATGCGCTTCGGCGACCTGTTCGCACCGGGCACCCGCGTTGTCCAGGTCGACACCGCGCCCGCGGCGACCCACCCGCACGTCGGCGGGTTCATCCGCGGCGACGCCGCCGTGGTGGCCGATGCCCTCGCCACCGCTGTGACGGGGCTCGGCGCCGCACCCTCCGGCTGGCGAGAGAGCGTCGACATCGCCGCGCTGCGCACCCAGGAGGCCGGCGAGGAGTTCGCCGCCGACGGCCGCCTCGACCCCCGCGCGGCGGCTGCGCGCATCGGCGAGCTGCTGCCGGAGAACCGCGTCGTGGTCTCGGACGGCGGGCACTTCATCGGCTGGGCGAACATGTACTGGCCGGTTGCGTCGCCCGACCGCATGATGATGATCGGCACCGCCTTCCAGTCGATCGGCCTGGGGTTTCCGAGCGTGCCCGGCGCGGCACTGGCGCAGCCGGATGCCACGGTGGTGCTCACCACCGGCGACGGCGGCGGCCTCATGGCGCTGGCCGACCTCGAGTCCGCGGTGCGCGTCGCCGGCGGGCGGGGGCTGGCGGTGGTGTGGAGCGACGGCGCGTACGGCGCCGAGGTGAACCTGTACGGCCTGAAGGGCGTCGCCCGCGGCCCGATGATGATCCCCGACGTCGACTTCGCCGGCCTCGCATCCGCCGTCGGCGCGCACGGTGTGGTCGTGCGCAAGCTGGCCGACCTGGCGGCGCTGGCGGAATGGGCGGCCCAGCCGGCATCCGAGCGCCCCTATCTGCTGCTGGACCTGCGCATCTCGTCGTCGGTCATCGCCCCGTACCAGCAGGAGATCATCCGCGTGAACAGCTGACGGGGCGGAGCTCTCCCGTCGCGGGTGCGCCGATATGCGGGGATCCGCCGAAACGAGGACGGATTCGCCGCCCACATCCGCATTCCGGCAGATCTCCTTGTTTCGGCAACGCCGACGGCGCCGACGTAAGCCGCCCGGGTCAGGCCGGGACGGCCGCCGGCTCCACCATGTGCTGCGCGAAGAAGTCCGCCAGCTCCTGGCGGTCGCTCAGCGGCAGCACGTGCGCGACGTACTGGTCCGGCCGCACCACCACGACCGCGCCGTCGCGGTCGATGCCGCGCCGCTCGAAGATGTCGTCGTCGCCGCGGGCGGCGTAGATCTTCTCGTAGTCGATCAGTCCGAAGGGCCCGACGCGCGGCAGGAACACCGCCGGGATGTCCGCCATCTCCACCTCGGAGTGGTCCTGCTGGTAGACGACCTTCACGTCGAACACGGCGTCGAGGTCGGCCTCGGCCGGGGTGAACCGCACGACCGGTGAGGCGGATGCCGTCGCCAGCCAGTCCGCCCATTCCCTCAGGGCCGAGGCGTCGCGGTCGGCGAACGCGTAGATGCGCCACCGGCCGTCGGCACGGGCGTGGTGGCCGAGGTGGGCGGGCACCGCGTCGCCGATGCGCACCACCGGCGCTGAGGTGAAACGCTTGCCGACGGGGAAGCCCGTCGCCAGTGCCTGGTGGGTGGCCTCCCCCACGATCATCGAAGGCCGGTATTGCGTCATGAAACCCGCGGGGAACTCCGCGGTGGCCGTGTAGAACTCGGCCAGTTCCTCGGGGCTGTCGAACTCCTCGGGCTTCTTGGCCATGAGGCTCGACCACTCCTTGTCGAAATCGATGAGGTTCTGCGCGATCTCCCGCCGCTCGGCGGAGTACGTCGACAGCAGCGCCTCAGGCGCCCGACCGGTCAGCACCGAGCCGAGCTTCCAGCCGAGGTTGAACCCGTCCTGCATCGAGACGTTCATGCCCTGGCCCGCCTTGGCGCTGTGGGTGTGGCAGGCGTCGCCGCAGATGAACACGTGCGGGGTACCATCCGCGCCCGGATCGATGTCGTCGAACTTGTCGGTGACGCGGTGGCCGACCTCGTACACCGACCACCACGCGACGTCTTTGACGTCGAGGGTGTACTGGCCGAGGATGTCGTTCGCCTTGGCGATGATCGCCTCCAGCGGGGTCGTGCGCACCTTGCCGTTGTCGTCCTCCGGCACCTCGCCGAGGTCGACGTACATGCGGAAGAGGTGACCGCCCTCGCGGGGGATGAGCAGGATGCTGCCGTGCTCGGACTGGATCGCGCACTTGATGCGGATGTCGGGGAAGTCGGTGACGGCCAGCACGTCCATGACGCCCCAGGCGTGCCGGGACTGGTCGCCGATGTGCGTGCGCCCGATGGCCTGGCGCACCCTGCTGCGCGCGCCGTCGCAGCCGACGACGTACCTCGCGCGCACCATGCGCTCCTGCCCGGCGTCGGGTCCATCGGTGCGCACCAGCGTGACCGTCACGGGGTACTCCCCCTCGCCGACCTCGAGCGAGACGAACTCCCAGCCGTAATCGGGGCTGATTCGCGCCGGCGCGGTGGCCGCGACCTCGGCGAAGTAGTCGAGCACACGGGCCTGGTTGACGATGAGGTGCGGGAACTCGCTGATGCCGTGCGGGTCGTCGTCGGCGCGCGCGGTGCGGACGATCCGCGAGCGGTCGGCGGCGTCGGGCGCCCAGAAATTCATCTCGCTGATCCGGTAGGCCTCGGCCGTGATGCGCTCGGCGAACCCGAAGGCCTGGAACGTCTCGACACTGCGCGCCTGGATGCCGTCGGCCTGCCCGATCGCGAGGCGCTCGGGGCGACGCTCGACGAGGCGGGTGGTCACGCTCGGGTACTGCGCGAGCTGGGCGGCCAGCAGCATGCCGGCGGGTCCGGAGCCGACGATGAGCACATCCATCTCGTCGGGAAGCTCGGCGGGGCGGTCGATGCCTGTGCCCGCCGCCGGCTGCACGCGCGGGTCGGTGGAGACGTAGCCGTGGTGGTGGAACTGCATCATCGCCTGCGGTCGGTGGCGGCGGCGATCGTGCCAGTGGGTGTGAAACCCGCGGAGGGCCGGGGTGAACTCATCGTCGTACTCCCAGGGTGTGACGTCTCTGTCGTGTCGGGTCGACCGGGGTTGCCGGCCGTGGCATGATCATATACGATTTCAGATACGACGCAAGAGCGAGGGAGCTCATGACCATCGACATCCCGACCGATCCCCGATTCTCCGGCCTTCCCGGCCGTCCGGGCAAGATCATCGCCGTGCACCTGAGCTACGAGTCGCGCGCCGCCCAGCGCGGGCGCCGCCCCGCCGCGCCGTCGTACTTCTTCAAGGCGTCCAGCTCGGTCGCGGCCACCGGCGGAACGGTGGAGCGCCCGGAGGGCACCGAGCTGCTCGCCTTCGAGGGCGAGATCGCGCTCGTGATCGGCACCGCCGCGCGGCGGGTGCCCCTCTCCCGCGCCTGGGAGCACGTCGGCTGGGTCACCGCCGCGGACGACCTGGGACTGTACGACCTGCGCGCAGCCGACAAGGGCTCGAACGTGCGCTCCAAGGGCGGCGACGGGTTCACCCCGATCGGCCCCCACCTGATCGATGCGCGCACCATCGACCCCACCGAGCTGCGCGTGCGGGCATGGGTCAACGGCGAGCTCCGACAGCACGGCACGGCAGCGGACCTCATCTTCCCGCTGGCCCAGTTCGTCGCCGACCTGTCCCAGCACTTCACCCTCGAGCCCGGCGACGTCATCCTCACCGGCACGCCGGCAGGATCCTCGGTCGTCCAGCCCGGTGACGTCGTGGAGGTCGAGGTGGATGCCCCCGAGTCCGGTGCCACCTCCGGCCGCCTCACCACCACGGTCGTCGCCGGCCCCGCCGTGCCGTTCGATCCGCAGCTGGGGTCACTCCCCGCCGTCGACGACACCCAGCGCGAAGAGGCGTGGGGCTCCCGCGAAGCCGCGGGCCTGCCGCCCGTCGGCCTCGACCCCGAATTGCGCGCCCAGCTCGAGCGCATCCCCGTCGCCGCGCTGTCGCAGCAGCTGCGCAAGCGCGGCCTCGACAACGTGACCATCGACGGGGTGCGGCCCACCCACCCCGATCGCAAGCTCGTCGGCACCGCCAAGACGCTGCGCTTCGTCCCGGGCCGCGAAGACCTGTTCGCCGCGCACGGCGGTGGCTACAACGCGCAGAAGCGCGCGTTCGACGCCGTCGACGAGGGCGAAGTCATCGTCATCGAGGCGCGGGGCGAGGCGGGGTCGGGCACGCTCGGCGACATCCTCGCGATCCGTGCGCACGCTCGAGGCGCCGCAGGCATCGTGACCGACGGCGGCGTCCGCGATGCCGAGGCGGTCGCGGCCGTCGGCATCCCGGTCTACTCCGCCGGCGCGCACCCCGCCGTCCTCGGCCGCAAGCACGTGCCGTGGCAGACCGACGTCGCCGTCGCCTGCGGCGGCACCACGGTGCTGCCCGGCGACATCATCGTCGGCGACGCCGACGGCGTGATCGTGCTGCCGCCCGCCATCGCGCAGGAGGTGGCCGACGCGGCGCTCGCGCAGGAGGACGAAGACGCCTGGGTCGCCGCCCAGGTCGCCGCAGGGCACCCCATCGACGGGCTCTTCCCGATGAACGCGCAGTGGCGCGCCCGATACGACGCCGAGCGGACGGACTCCTGACATGGATGCCGTCAGCAAGTCCCAGCGCGCCTACCAGTGGATCAAGGAGCGCATCGCCGCCCAGGAGTTCACCCCCGGCTACCGTCTCGTGCTGGGCACGATCGCCGGCGAGCTCGACATGAGCGTCGTGCCGGTGCGCGAGGCGATTCGCCAGCTCGAAGCAGAAGGGCTGGTGACCTTCGAGCGCAACGTCGGCGCCCACGTGGCGATGGTCGACGACTCCCAGTACCGCTACAGCATGCAGGCGCTGAGCGTGCTGGAGGGCACGGCGACCGCGCTGGCATCCCGCGCCATCACCGAGTCCGACATCCGCGAGGCCCGCGCGGTCAACGAGCAGATGGTGAGGCGCCTGTCCGACTTCGAGCCGCGGGCATTCACCGCGCTGAACCAGCGCTTCCACGAGATCCTCTTCGCCAAGTGCGCCAACCCCCGCATGCTCGAACTCGTGCAGGCGGAGTGGGCCAGGCTCGGTCACCTGCGCGACTCGACCTTCACCTTCGTCCCCGGTCGTGCGCAGGAATCGGTGCGCGAGCACGAGGAGATCCTGCGTCTCATCGAGACCTCAGCCCCACTGGGCGAGATCGAGCAGGCCGCCCGCCGGCACCGTGCGACGACCCTCGACGCCTACATGATCCACGAGCACCCCGACGAGACCCTCCGTCTCCCGGCGTTCTGACCTTTCCGACGATCTGGAGGAAGCGACATGACCGACGCACCCGCGCTGGACCGGCGCCACGTCCCCGCCGATCTGCCCGATCGCATCCGCCACTACATCGACGGGGCGTTCACCGACTCCGTCGACGGCGACACCTTCGACGTGCTCGAGCCGGTCTCCAACGAGGTCTACGTCACGGCCGCCGCCGGCAAGAAGGCCGACATCGACCTGGCCGTCACCGCCGCCCGGCGCGCGTTCACCCACGGCCCGTGGCCCAAGATGCTGCCCCGCGAGCGCTCACGGGTGCTCCACCGCATCGCCGACCTCGTGGAGGCGCGCGATGCCCGACTGGCGGAGCTGGAATCCTTCGACTCCGGCCTGCCGATCACGCAGGCCCTCGGCCAGGCCCGCCGCGCCGCCGAGAACTTCCGCTTCTTCGCCGACCTGATCGTGGCGCAGTCCGATGACACCTTCAAGGTGCCGGGACGCCAGATCAACTACGTCAACCGCAAGCCGATCGGCGTGGCCGGGCTCATCACCCCGTGGAACACCCCGTTCATGCTCGAGTCGTGGAAGCTCGCCCCGGCGCTGGCCACCGGCAACACCGTGGTGCTCAAGCCCGCCGAGTTCACTCCGCTGTCGGCATCGCTGTGGGCCGGCATCTTCGAGGAAGCCGGCCTGCCGCAGGGCGTGTTCAACCTCGTCAACGGCCTGGGTGAGGATGCCGGCGACGCACTGGTCAAGCACCCCGACGTGCCCCTCATCTCGTTCACGGGCGAGAGCCGCACCGGGCAGATCATCTTCGGCAACGCCGCGCCGCACCTCAAGGGCCTGTCGATGGAGCTCGGCGGCAAGTCCCCCGCGATCGTCTTCGCCGACGCCGACCTCGAGGCGGCGGTGGATGCCACGATCTTCGGCGTCTTCTCCCTCAACGGCGAGCGGTGCACCGCCGGCAGCCGCATCCTCGTGCAGCGCGACGTCTACGACGAGTTCGTCGAGCGCTACGCCGCGCAGGCCCGGCGAGTGAAGGTCGGCTACCCGCACGACCCGGCCACCGAGGTCGGAGCGCTCGTGCACCCCGAGCACTTCGACAAGGTCATGGGCTACATCGAGATCGGCAAGACCGAGGGGCGCCTGGTCGCCGGCGGCGGCCAGCCGGAGGGTTTCGCCTTCGGCAACTTCGTCGCCCCCACCGTCTTCGCCGACGTGGCGCCCGAGGCCCGCATCTTCCAGGAGGAGATCTTCGGGCCTGTCGTCGCGATCACCCCGTTCGACACCGACGACGATGCGGTGGCGCTGGCCAACGACACGAAGTACGGCCTGGCCGCGTACGTCTGGACCAACGACCTCAAGCGGGCCCACAACTTCTCGCAGGCGATCGACGCGGGCATGGTGTGGCTGAACTCCAACAATGTGCGGGACCTGCGGACGCCCTTCGGCGGGGTGAAGGCCTCGGGCCTGGGTCACGAGGGCGGTTATCGCTCGATCGACTTCTACACCGACCAGCAGGCGGTGCACATCACCCTCGGCACGGTGCACAACCCGACCTTCGGCAAGAACTGACCCACTCCGCCCGGACAGCAAGGACGCTGACATGACCCACCGCGACGACATGACCCTGACCTCCTCGGGCTTCTTCGTCTCCCAGGAGGCCCCCATCCGCACCGACGACCCGGTGCCGACCCCCTCGGTGCCCGCGCCGGACATCCTCCGCTGCGCCTACATGGAGCTCGTGGTCACCGACCTCGCGGCATCCCGCACGTTCTACGTCGACGTGCTGGGTCTGTACGTGACCGAGGAAGACGACGAGGCGATCTACCTCCGCTCGACGGAGGAGTTCATCCACCACAACCTGGTGCTGCGCAAGGGGCCGGTCGCGGCCGTCGCGGCCTTCTCGTACCGTGTGCGATCGGCGGAGGACCTCGACAAGGCGGTCGCGTTCTACACCGAGCTCGGATGCCGCGTCGAGCGCCGCCCCGAGGGTTTCGTCAAGGGCATCGGCGACGCCGTGCGCGTGGAGGATCCCCTCGGCTTCCCGTACGAGTTCTTCTTCCAGACCGAGCACGTCGAGCGCCTGGCATGGCGCTACGACCTGCACACCCCCGGCGAGCTGGTGCGGCTCGACCACTTCAACCAGGTGACCCCCGACGTCCCGCGCGCCGTGAAGTTCATGCAGGATCTCGGCTTCCGCGTGACCGAGGACATCCAGGACGACGAAGGAACGGTGTACGCCGCGTGGATGCGCCGCAAGCCCACCGTGCACGACACCGCGATGACCGGCGGCGACGGCCCCCGCATGCACCACGTCGCCTTCGCCACGCACGAGAAGCACAACATCCTGGCGATCTGCGACAAGCTCGGAGCCCTCCGCCGATCGGATGCCATCGAGCGCGGCCCCGGCCGCCACGGGGTGTCGAACGCCTTCTACCTGTACCTGCGCGACCCCGACGGGCACCGCGTGGAGATCTACACGCAGGACTACTACACCGGCGACCCCGACAACCCGGTCATCACGTGGGACGTCCACGACAACCAGCGCCGCGACTGGTGGGGGAACCCGGTCGTGCCGTCCTGGTACACCGAGGCATCCCTCGTGCTCGACCTCGACGGCAACCCGCAGCCCGTCGTGGCGCGCACCGACAGCAGCGAGATGGCCGTGACCATCGGCGCCGACGGGTTCTCGTACACCCGCCCCGGCGACGGCGAACGCAAGCTGGGCCACCAGCTCTGACCCCCGTACGCTGACCAGACCGAAGGAGACACCGATGCTGCCCCCCGACACGATCGCGGCGATCGCCACCGAGCTGGCTGAGGCCGACCGCACCCACGGGGTGATCCGCCGCATCACCGCGCGCCACCCCGAGGCGACCGTCGAGGACTCCTACGCGATCCAGGGCGTGTGGCGCGACAAGAACCTCGCCGCCGGACGCCGGCTGGCGGGGCGCAAGATCGGACTCACCTCCAAGGCGATGCAGCAGGCCACGGGGATCTCGGAGCCCGACTACGGCGTCATGTTCGACGACACGGTCTACGCCGACGGCGCCGAGATCCCCGTCGACCACTTCTCGAACGTGCGCGTCGAGGTGGAACTGGCTTTCGTGCTCGCCGAGCCGCTCGAGGGCCCCGACTGCACCCTCGACGATGCGCTGCGCGCGATCGACTACGCGGTGCCCGCGTTGGAGATCCTCAACTCCCACATCGAGCTCGAGGGCCGCACGATCGTCGACACCATCGCCGACAACGCCGCCTACGGCGCCATGGTGCTCGGCAGCACCCGGAAGCGTCCGGACGAGATCGATCTGCGCTGGGTGCCGGGCGTGCTCTCACGCAACAGCGAGATCGAGGAGACCGGGGTCGCCGCCGGCGTGCTCGGCCACCCGGCTGCGGGTGTGGCCTGGCTCGCGAACAAGCTGCACCAGCACGGCGCACGGCTCGAGGTCGGCGAGATCATCCTGGCGGGATCCTTCACCCGGCCCGTGTGGGCCGGGCGAGGCGACACCGTGAGCTGCGACTACGGACCGATGGGAGTCATCACATGCCACTTCGTCTGACACCGACGTTCCGCCAGCAGCTCGGCGCTGCTTCGCGTCCCCTCACCGGGATGTGGGTGTGCTCGGGGTCGCCCGTCGTGGCGGAGATCTGCGCCGGGTCAGGGCTGGACTGGCTGCTCATCGACATGGAGCACTCGCCCAACTCGCTCGCGTCGGTGCTCGCTCAGCTGCAGGCCGTGGCCGCATATCCGATCACACCGGTCGTGCGCGTGCCGATCGGCGACCCCGTGACGATCAAGCAGGTGCTCGACCTCGGCGCGCAGAACCTTCTCGTGCCGATGGTGTCGAGCGCGGACGAGGCGCGGGCGGTCGTCGCCGCCGTCCGATACCCGCCCC
>NZ_JANJFJ010000142.1:0-10507 GCF_024626565.1 Microbacterium sp. zg.Y909 | reverse complement strand
CGGTGGTTCCTGAGCCTGGAGTTCATGCAGGAGTTCCTCGCCACCTACCCCGGCGAGTACCACCTGCCCGAGGGCGCCCCCATCGGGTTCCCTGCGTGGCTGGGGTGGCAGCACTTCTTCAACGCCTTCCTCATGGTGCTGATCATCCGCACCGGCTTGCAGGTGCGCACCGAGAAGCGGCCCACCGTGTTCTGGACGCCGCGCCGCGACAAGAAGGGCAAGACCAGCCTCAACATCTGGTTCCACCAGGCGCTGGACGTGCTGTGGCTGGCCAACGGCCTGATCTTCGTGGTGCTGCTGATCGTCTCCGGGCAGTGGATGCGCATCGTCCCGACCAGCTGGGAGGTGTTCCCCAACGCCCTGTCGGCGGTGCTGCAGTACATCTCGCTGGACTGGCCGACCGAGAACGGCTGGGTCAACTACAACTCGATCCAGCAGCTGGCGTACTTCACGACGGTGTTCATCGCAGCTCCCCTGGCGACGATCACGGGGTATCGCATGAGCGGCCTGTGGCCCAAGAACGCCGCCGGCCTCAACAAGGCGTACCCGATCGACTGGGCGCGGAAGCTCCACTTCCCCGTGATGCTGTTCTTCGTCGCGTTCATCATCGTGCACGTCGGTCTGGTGTTCGCCACCGGTGCGCTGCGCAACCTCAACCACATGTACGCCGCTCAGGGGTCGGTCGACCCGGCCGCCTACGCGGACAACTGGACGGGGTTCTGGATCTTCATCGCCTCGATCGTCGCCATCGCGATCGCCTGGATCGCCGCCCGACCGATGGTCGTCGCCCCGATCGCGCGCCTCTTCGGCACGGTGAGCGGGCGGTAGATCGACATGGATGCCGCGGCCGAGCGCTGGACCGGGCTGGTCACCCGCGTGCTGGCGCCGAACGCGGGCCCCATGACGCTCGACGGCACGAACTCCTTGGTGATCGGGGCGCGCGGCGCGACGTCGGTCGTGGTCGTCGATCCGGGCCCCGATGACGACGGTCACCTGCAGGCACTTCAGCAGTTCGGGCCGGTCGAGCTGATCCTTCTCACCCACCATCATCACGACCACACCGAGTCGGCGCCGCGGTTCGCCGCCCTCACGGGTGCGCCGGTGCGGGCGTTCGACCCGGCGCTGTGCAGCGGCGGACCTCCGCTCACGGACGGCGACCGGATCGACGCGGCGGGCACCGTGATCGAGGTCGTCGGCACTCCCGGGCACACGGCGGACTCCGTCTCGCTGCACCTGCCGCACGATGCGCCGGCCGGCGACCCGGAGGCATCCGCCACCGGCAGCATGCTCACCGGCGACACGATCCTCGGGCGGGGCACGACGATCATCGCCGCGCCAGACGGGTCGCTCGGCAGCTACCTGGCGACCCTCGAGCGGCTGCGGGCGTATGGACGCATCCCCGCGCTTCCCGCCCACGGGCCGATGCTCCCCGACCTCGTGGCTGTGTGCGACGCCTACACGGAGCACCGCCGCGGGCGACTGCAGGAGGTGCGCGACGCGCTCACCGCGCTCGGCCGGTCTGCGGCCACGGATGCCGACCTCGTCGCCGCCGTGACCGACGCGGTGTACGGCGGGGTGGATCCGGCGGTGCGGTTCGCCGCAGAGGCCTCGGTGCGCGCGCAGCTGGCCTACCTGGGCGACGAGTCCGCCGCGGGCTGAGCCGCTGCGCCCGGCCGGGAAGGCGCGGCCGGCTGGCTGCGCCCGTTCCCGGATCCCGGCGCGCACGCTCGGCTGAGGAGATCGGCCGGAATGAGGGCGATCCGCCGCCAGACGCCCTCATTCGGGCGGATCCCCTCATCCCGGCCGGAAACCCGTGCCTAAACTGTTCGCACCGCTCACACCGCCTCGGCCACAAGCCTGAACAGGATGGACACGACGATGACGTCGACGATGACCGACCCGCCCGCACTCAGCGACGACGAGAGGGCCGCGATCCTCGACGCCGTCCGTGAGTTCACCGCCGCCGAACTGGCGCCGCATGCGCTCGACCGCGATGAGCGGGAGATCTTCCCCCGCGACACCCTGCGCCGTGCCGGTGAACTGGGTCTCGGCGGCATCTGCGTGCGCGAGGACGTCGGCGGCGCGGGCCTCGCGCGCATCGACGCGGTCGCGATCTACGAGGCGCTCGCCGAGGGCGACCCTTCGATCGCGGCGTACATCTCGATCCACAACATGGTCGCCGGCATCATCGACGTCTACGGCACCGAAGAGCAGCGCATCCACTGGCTCCCGCGCCTGGTGTCGCTGGAAGACGTGAGCTCGTACTGCCTGACCGAACCGGGGGCGGGGTCGGATGCCGCATCCCTCGTGACCACGGCGGTGGCCGAGGGCGACGGCTATGTGCTCACCGGGGTGAAGCAGTTCATCTCGGGCGCCGGCGAGTCCGCCGTCTACGTCGTCATGGCACGCACCGGGGACGCTACGTCCGGCGCCCGCGGCATCTCGGCCTTCCTCGTGCCGGGGGACGCGCCGGGGCTTTCGTTCGGCCCGAACGAGCACAAGATGGGCTGGCGCGCACAGCCCACCAGACAGGTGGTGCTCGACGGCGTGCGCGTCCCGGCATCCGCCCTCATCGGCGAGGAGGGGCAGGGCTTCCGCATCGCGATGGCCGCCCTCGACGGCGGGCGGCTGGGGATCGCCGCGTGCTCGATCGGCGGCGCGCAGTGGGCGCTGGACCGGGCGGTGCGCTACGTGCAGGAGCGCACCGCGTTCGGCGAGGCCCTCGCCGAGAAGCAGTCGGTGGTGTTCAGCCTCGCCGACATGGCGACCGATCTGCACGCCGCCCGAGCCCTGGTGCAGGGCGCGGCCCGGGCGCTGGACGCCCGTGCGGACGACGCCGCGGTGCAGTGCGCCATGGCCAAGCGGTTCGCCACCGACGCCGGGTTCCGCGTCGCCAACGACGCGCTGCAGCTGCACGGCGGCTACGGCTACCTGCGCGAGTTCGGCCTCGAAAAGGTGGTGCGCGACCTGCGCGTGCACCAGATCCTGGAGGGCACCAACGAGATCATGCGCGTCATCGTGGGCCGTGAGCTGCTGCGCCGTGGCCGCATGGCACGATGAACCCATGACCCCATATGAGACTCTCATCGTCGAGACCCGTGGCCGCGTCGGTTGGATCACGCTCAACCGTCCCGAAGCGCTGAACGCCCTCAACTCCCAGCTCGCCGGCGAGCTGGCTGCAGCGGCAGCCGGGTTCGATGCAGACGAGGAGATCGGCTGCATCGTGCTCACCGGATCCGAGCGCGCCTTCGCCGCCGGCGCCGACATCAAGCAGATGGCCGACAAGACATCGCACGAGATGACGATGCGCAACCCCTTCGCGGGGCTCGAGGAGTTCTCGCGGCTGCGCACCCCCATCGTCGCGGCCGTCGCGGGCTTCGCGCTGGGCGGTGGCTGCGAGCTGGCCATGATGTGCGATGTGATCCTGGCCGCCGACACTGCGCGATTCGGGCAGCCCGAGATCAACCTCGGCGTCATCCCCGGCATCGGGGGCACCCAGCGACTGACTCGCGCGATCGGCCCGTTCAAAGCGGCCGAACTCGTGCTGACGGGGCGAATGATGGATGCCGCGGAGGCAGAGCGCGCCGGCCTGGTGTCGCGCGTCGTGCCGGCATCCGACCTGCTGCAAGAGGCGGCGACGACCGCCGAGAGCATCGCCGGCAAGTCGCTGCCGGTCGTGTACGCGGCGAAGCAGGCGCTGCGCGCGGCGCAGGAGACGAGCCTGGCCGAGGGGCTGCGGCTCGAGAAGAGCCTCTTCACGTCGCTGTTCGCGCTGGAGGACCAGAAAGAGGGCATGGCCGCCTTCACCGAGAAGCGCCCGCCGCGATTCCAGCATCGCTGAGCGACGGCACCCCCCTAGGATGCCCTCGTGGGTCTCAGGCAGCGCAACGGTCGACCGCAGGGCGTGATCGGTCGCGCCGCGGCCCTGGACGCGGCACTGGAGCCGATCGACTGGAGCCGCTTTCCGCCGGGCGCCGAGCGCGACACCGTCGCCGCCCCGAGCGGTGGCATGGCCCGCGTGTCGATGGGCCCGGCTGACGGGACGCGGGTCGTGCTCGTCCCGGGGGTCACGGGCTCGAAGGAGGACTTCGTCCGGATGATGCCGCTGCTGGCGGCGGCGGGCTTCCGCGCGGAGTCCTACGACATGGCCGGGCAATACGAGTCGCACGCCGCCGGGCCCGAGAACCTCGACCCGCCGCGCGAGCACTACACGCTCGACCTCTTCGTCGACGATCTGCTGGCGGTGCTGCACGCCGGGTCGACGCCGGCGCATGTGCTCGGCTATTCGTTTGCCGGCACCGTCGTCACCGTCGCCGCCACTCGCTACCCGCAGCTGTTCCTGAGCGTCACGCTGCTGTCGGCACCGCCGGTCGCGGGCCAGGCGCTGCGCTCGTTCAAGATCCTGGGCCCGGTGACGGGCCCGGTGTCCGCGCGGGTGGCCGCGCGGCTGATGATGTGGGCGGTGCGCAACAACGTCCACCACGCACCGCAGGATCGGGCGGACTTCGTCAAGGCGCGCTTCGCGCTCACGCGCCGCTCGAGCGTGGAGGACATCTTCGGGCTCATGAAGAACACCCCCGACGTCGCGGACGCGCTGCGGGCCACCGGCATCCCGGTGCTGATGATCACCGGCACCGGGGATGTCTGGCCGGTCGAAGCGCATGAAGCGTTCGCGGCGCGGGTGGGCGCGACGATACTGGTCATCCACACCGGCCACAGCCCGTGCGAATCGGCGCCTCACCAGGTCACGGACGCGATGCTGGCGATGATCTGTCCATGACCCGCTGCGCCGTGCGGCGCGCCTCGCGCTGAAGGCGATGCCGCTCCCGTCGCCCCGCGGCGCACTGCCACTGCCGCTGCGCGATGCTCTCCTCGGAGAGGTTCACCGCGATGCCGTGGAAGGCCCAGTTCACGCGCCGGCGAAAGCCGGCCATCGAGTCGAACGGGCGCGCGGAGACACCCACCCGCAGGTCGCGGTCGAACTCCACCCCCATGTCGGGCTGCAGCGCGAAGCTGATCTCGAGGTCATCGTGCATGCGCGGATCGTCCATGTGCAGGTGCGTGCGCATCTCTCCCCACGCCTCGCGGCGCAGCGCGAAGTTCGACCCGAACACCGGCACGTGCCCCATCACCACGCGCATCGACCAGAAATACCCCCCGAGGTACGCATATCGCCCGAGGAAGCGCCGTGGCCAGGTGCCGCCGTAGAACCGCCCCGTGCCCGTGATGCCGGTGAGGGTCGGGTCGGCGTCGAAACGCTCTTCCAGGTGCGCAATCCAGTCCGGAGCCGGAATCGAGTCGGCATCCAGCCGTCCGATGATGTCCCCCTCGGCAGCGTCGAAGCCGGCCGCCGTTGCGCGCAGCACCCCGGGGCGCGGTTCGTCCACGACCCGGGCCCCGGCGGCGCGGGCCACTGCGGCGGTGTCGTCGTGGGAGCCGTTGTCGACGACGATGACTTCGTCCGGCGGGCGGGTCTGCACCGCGATCGCCTCGAGGCAGTGCCGCAGCATACGCGCATCATCACGGGAGGGGATCACGACGCTGATGGTGGTCATGGCGCGTCAGCCTAGGGGTTCCCGGGCCTCCGGGGGAGGGGCTCGGGGAGCTTTGCCGACGCGAGGTGTCCGTTTCGGGTGCGTCCCGGTCCTCGCGCCCGGGCTGCCGCGCCCGCCGGGTCAGCGTGCTGCGAGCCCCGCCGCGTACCCCTGCGCGTACGCCTCATCGGCGCCGAGGTGGAAGAAGTCGCGCTCGGCGGGACGCACGATCGATCGCGCCCCCGGCAGATCGAGCCCGCCGACGAGGTCGGCCCGGCCGCGCACCACTGCGACGGGCAGGCGAGAGGCCTTGCCCTTGACGAGGTCAGCGGCGGCGGCCAGCTCATCCGCGACGCAGGGCATGGTCACCACGAGCGGGCGACCCTCGGCATCCGTCTGCCCTCGCAGGTCCTCCATCACCGTAACGCCCGCCGCGCCGATGGCGTGGTCGGTCTGACCCTCGCGCCACGCGCGGCCCAGGGTGTCCGACACGATGACGCCGACCTGCACCCCGAGACGTTCGCGCAGACCTGCGGCGAGGGTGCGGGCGGAGGCATCCGGGTCGACGGGCAGCAGCAGCACGGTGCCCTGCGGAGTGTTGGAGGCATCGACGCCGGCGGCCGCAGAGACGATGCCGAGGCGGTTCTCGACGATGCGGGTGAGATGCCCGGATGCCGACGTGCGCGAGGCCACCACCCGCACCGTCTCGGCGGTGATGGCGTCTTCACGGTCATCGGCGCGGATCATGCGCCCTTCGGCCTTCGAGACGATCTTGGAGGTCACCACGAGGATGTCGCCGTCGGCGAGCGTGCCGCCGGCGGCATCCGCGATCAGCGTCACGAGGTCGTCGCCGGCGGAGATCTCCGGGATGCCCTCGAGGGCCCAGACCCGCAGCACGGCGTCAGCGGACGAAGCGCACCTCGGTGAGCGTCTCACCGAGGAACGGCTCGGTGTGGCTCGCGCCGTCGAGGGTGAAACCGTTGCGCAGGTAGAAGCGGTGGGCGCGCGGGTTGTCCTCGGCGACCCAGAGATAAGCCGGCTCGTCGGGGTGGATCGCGGCGTCGAAGAGGCGCTGCCCGGTGCCGGTGCCGTGCCAGGCGTCGAGCAGGTAGATGAAGTAGAGCTCGCGATTGCGTGGCGCGTCGCGGTCACGGGCCGGGCCCGAGCCGACGAAGCCCACGATCTCGCCGTCAGCGAGGGCGGCGTGCATGCGGAAGTCCTCGCCCTGCTGCGCCCAGTGGGTCCACAGCTCCGCCAGGCGACGGGGCGAGACGTTCTCGAGCGCGGCTTTGCTGATCAGGTGGTCGTACGTCTCGTGCCAGCACTGCGCGTGCACGCGGCCCAGGGCCTCTGCATCGACGTCGCGCACCGGCCGCACCACGATGTGGGTCTGGGTCTCGGCATCCATGCCGCGACTCTACGCGCGGGGTGCCCGGTGACGAAATCCCACCGGATCGGTGTGTGAAAGCCTCTCGTGCGGCGGTCGGGCGGGATCGTGTGGCCAAGGGCGGCGAGCCCTGCACAGGGGGCCATCTCGTGGGTTCTCCACAGGTGGCGGATAACCCCCGTGATCTGGCAGTTCTGCCCGATCGAATGTCGGTGGCCCCCGCGAGAATGAGCGCATGACCACCTTCCTCAGCCGCCTCGAGACGCTGCGCGAGCACGCCGCGGCGGTGGTGGCAGAGGGGGTCCGCGACGGCGAGCTGGGATCCGCGAGCCACGCCGAGATCGCGGAGCTTCTCGCTGCGGCCGGCGGCATCGGGCGGTGGGTGGATGCCGCCTTGATCGAGATCGTGGGTGAGGCGCAGGCCCGCAGCGAGGGTCCCCGCGACGACCGCCTGACGACGCATCTCGGCTGTCACGACGTCTCCGAATTGGTGCAGCGTGCGGCGCTGGTCGCGCCGCAGACGGCGACCCGCCTGCGCAGAGCAGCGTCGGCGGTGCGGCCGCGGGAGTCGCTGCTGACCGGTGAGACGCTCGACCCCCTGCTGCCGGCGCTGCGCGCGGCGGTGGTCGAGGGCATCGTCGGCCTCGACGGTGCGCTGGCGATCGCCGAGCCGCTGCAGGCGATGGGCTCCCGCGTGGGGCGCGAGGCCGTGCTCACGGCCGACGCCGTGCTCGCCGCAGAGGCGCGGGGTGAGGGACCCGACGGTGGGCCACCGGCCTGCCCCGACCTGCTGCGCGTGCAGGCGCAGGTGTGGTCGGTCGCCCTCGACCAAGACGGCGCGGAGCCGCGCGAGCGCGCCACGATGCACCGCCGGTCGCTTCGGCTCGGTTCGCCCACCGCGTTCGGGGTGCCCGTGCGCGGCATGCTCATGCCCGAGGTCGCCGCGCAGCTGGAGCGCATCTTCGATTCCCTGCTCTCTCCGCGCGGCCGCGTCGCCTTCGACGGGCACGCGACAGCTTCGGGCGACGAGGGTGTGTGGAGTGACGACAGCATTCCGCCGCTTGACGAGCGCACGCGGCCGCAGCGGCAGCATGACGCGCTCGCGACGGCGCTGACCGTAGCGGCCTCGAGCGGCGCCCTGCCCACGGTGGGAGGGGCGGCGCCGACCCTGGTCGTGACGGTGCGCGCGGAGGACCTCGCCGCCGACCGCGGGTACGCGCACGTGGACGGGTGCGAGGAGCCGGTGTCGCCCGCGGTCGCGAGGCACGCGGGGTGCAGCGGGGTCATCCAGCGCGTGACCCTCACCCGCAAGGGCAGGGTCGTCGCGATCGGCACGGAGGAACGCGTGTTCAACCGCCATCAGCGCCGCGCGCTCGCCGCCCGGGACGGCGGCTGCCTGATCCCCGGATGCGGCGTGCCTGCTGCCTGGTGCGAGATCCACCACGTCGAGGCGCATGCCCGGGGCGGGCGCACCCATACCGACAACGGCGTGCTGCTGTGCTGGTTCCACCATCGGTTCCTCGACCGGCACGGCTGGCTGATCCGCATGGTCGACGGCGTGCCCCAGGTGCGGGCGCCCGGCTGGAACGACGCCTCGGGCCGGTGGCGACGAGTCACCCGCTCCGCCACGCGCCTGAAGGACGCGGTCCTGCGGAGGTGACCGGGTTGTCGGCATCCCACAAGCGGTTCGTCCGATCGCGGCGGGACCCCGCTAGCATCGCCGCTCGTGAACGTATGGTGGCGGACTGTCCTGACGATCCTGCGCGCGAAGGTGATGCTGCGGCGTAAAGGACCGATCGAGCCGACCTCGGTGGGCAGAGTGCGGCTGCGCACCCTGCCCACCGACATCGATCTGCTCGGCCACATGAACAACGGTCGCTACGCGTCGCTGTTCGACCTCGGGCGGTTCGATCTGCTCATCCGCACCGGTGTGTGGGATCTGGTGAACAAACAGGGCTGGTACGCCGTGGTCGCGAGCGAGACCATCTCCTTCCGCAAGTCGCTCGGGCTGTGGCAGCGCTTCACGATCGAGTCGCGCCTGCACGGCCACGACGACAAGGCGGTCTACATGGTGCACCGCGCGGTCGTCGACGGCGAGATCTACGCCGAGATGCTGGTGCGCGCCCGCTTCCTCAAGCGCGGCGGCGGGCTCGTCCCGATGGAGGAGCTGTTCGAGGCGCTGCACCGTCCCGACAACCTCGCCCCGTTGCAGCCGTGGGTCACCGAGTGGGCCGCGGCATCCGCGCTGCCGTCGAGGAAGAGTCCGGCGCCGAGCGTCTGGAGCTGACGCTAGAACCCGGGCGAGCGACTCTTCCCAGCCGGCGCAGCGGACGACGCGGGAGAACGTGGGTTCGCACTTCCACCCCGGGGTCCCGGTGCCGACCTAGGCTGGGCGCATGTCGCAGACCTACGAGGACGGGCAGCGCTCGGACACCCATCCCCTGGCCGAGAACGCGGTAGAGCTGGCCCGACGCTGGGTGCGCGAAGCCGCCGCGGTCGACGTCGACCCTGCCGCCGCCCGCCTCGCCGGCGTGCTGAAGGACCCGCAGGGGCTGCCGTTCACGATCGGCTTCGTCGACGGCGTGATGCGGCCGGAGAGCCTGTCGGCCGCGGCATCCCAGCTCGGTCGTATCGCGCCCCTCGTGCCCGGGTTCCTGCCGTGGTACCTGCGCGGAGCGGTGCGCGTGGGCGGCGCGGTCGCGCCGGTGCTGCCGACACCCGTCGTGCCGATCGCCCGCCGGGTGCTGCGGGAGATGGTGGGGCACCTCGTCGCCGACGCCCGACCCGACAAGCTCGGCAAGGCGATCGCCCGCATCCGTGAGAGCGGCGCGCGGCTGAACCTCAACCTGCTCGGCGAAGCCGTGCTCGGCGAGGGTGAGGCGGCACGCCGACGTGACGGCATCCATGACCTCATCCGCCGCGACGACGTCGACTACGTCTCGGTGAAGGTGTCGGCGATCACCCCGCGCATCACGATGTGGGCCTTCGAGGAGACCGTCGAATCCGTGATCGAGCGCCTGCTGCCCCTCTACCTGTCAGCGGCCGAGGACGGCACCTTCATCAACCTCGACATGGAGGAGTACCGCGACCTCGACCTCACCATCGCGGTGTTCACCCGCCTGCTCGAGGACCCCCGGCTGCAGGGGCTCGAGGCCGGCATCGTGCTGCAGGCCTACCTCCCCGACGCCCTGCCGGCTCTGCAGGAGCTCTCGGCGTGGGCGCGTGAGCGGGTGGCCGGGGGCGGCGCCCGCATCAAGGTGCGGCTGGTCAAGGGCGCGAACCTCGCGATGGAGCGGGTGGATGCCACGATGCACGACTGGCCGCTGGCCACCTACGACAGCAAGCTCGACACCGACGCCAACTACCTGCGCTGCCTCGACTGGGCGCTGCGCCCCGAGCGCACCGCCGCGGTGCGCCTCGGCGTCGCCGGGCACAACCTCTTCGACATCGCGTACGCGTGGCTCCTCGCGGGCGAGCGCGGCGTGCAGGCCGACGTCGACGTGGAGATGCTGCTCGGCATGGCCCAGGGCCAGGTGCACGCCGTCGCCCGCGAGGTCGGCCCGGTGCTGCTGTACGTGCCGGTGGT
>NZ_JANJFJ010000141.1:0-10594 GCF_024626565.1 Microbacterium sp. zg.Y909 | reverse complement strand
CGGCGAGCCACTCCATCGTCGTGCGGAACTTCTCGCGCACGTCGTCGTACTCCAGCACGTCACCGGTCACCGCAGGCAGCAGGGGCGTGATCTGCTTGCCGCTGACCTCGTCGCGTCCGCCGTTGATCGCGTACAGCAGCGTCTTGGCGAGGTTGACCCGAGCGCCGAAGAACTGCATCTGCTTGCCGACGGCCATGGGCGACACGCAGCAGGCGATGGCCGCGTCGTCGCCGCAGAGGGCGCGGATGTGGGCGTCGGACTCGTACTGGATCGACGAGGTGTCGATGGAGACCTTCGCGCAGAACTCCTTGAAGCCCTCGGGGAGGTCGTCGCTCCACAGCACCGTCAGGTTCGGCTCGGGGGCGGGGCCCAGGTTGTAGAGGGTCTGCAGGAAGCGGAACGCGGTCTTGGTGACGAGCGTGCGACCGTCCTCGCCGATGCCGCCGATGGACTCGGTCACCCACGTGGGGTCGCCGGAGAACAGCGCGTCGTACTCGGGGGTGCGCAGGAACCGCACGATGCGCAGCTTGATGACGAGGTCGTCGACGAGCTCCTGCACGTCCTGCTCGGTGAGGATGCCGCGGGCGAGGTCCCGCTCGATGTAGATGTCGAGGAAGGCGGTGTTGCGCCCGAAGCTCATCGCGGCGCCGTTCTGCTCCTTCACCGCGCCGAGGTACGCGAAGTACAGCCACTGGAGCGCCTCGCGCGCCGTGGCGGCCGGGCGGGTGATGTCGTAGCCGTAGGAGGCGGCCATCTCGGCGAGCTCCTGCAGGGCGCGGATCTGCTCGGCGTTCTCTTCACGCTGGCGGATGATCTCCTCGGAGGAGAAGTGCATGTCGAGCTCTGCGCGCTCGGTCTTCTTGCCTGCGATGAGCGCGTCGGTGCCGTACAGCGCCACGCGGCGATAGTCGCCGATGATGCGGCCGCGGCCGTAGGCGTCGGGCAGCCCGGTGATGATGTGGCTGCTGCGTGCGCGGCGGACGGCCGGCGGGTAGACGTCGAACACGCCGTCGTTGTGCGTCTTGCGGTAGCTGGTGAAGATCTTCTCCAGCACGGGGTCGATCTCGTAGCCGTAGGTCTCCAGTGCACCCTTGACCATGCGCCATCCGCCGTACGGCATGATCGCGCGCTTGAGGGGCGCGTCGGTCTGCAGGCCGACGATCAGCTCGTCATCCTCGGCGATGTAGCCGGGGGCGTGGGCGGTGATGCTGGCGGGCGTGTGGTTGTCGACGTCGTAGACGCCGCGCTCGCGCTCTTCGGGGAACATCCCCATGAGGGTCTGCCACACCCGCTCGGTGCGCTCGGTCGCGCCCGTGAGGAACGCGGCGTCACCGGTGTAGGGGGTGTAGTTCGCCTGGATGAACCCGCGGACGTCGATGCCGTCCTGCCAGGGGCCGGGAGTGAATCCTTCCCAGGCCTCGGGCATGGCGTCTGCGCCGGAAAGCTGCGTGGGGGGAGTGACCGTGGTCATCGTTTCCTCAATCCTCTGCGAATGATCGCCATACGGGTCTCGTCGGGACCCTGGAGGCGTATCCCCAGACTACTCCGTGGTCTGACCACACGGAACCGAGCATGCACGCGACGCACAAGAAACCCCGCGCCGAACGTCCGTCAGATGTGGCGTGACCACAAAGAGTGACGATGCGCGGCCGTTGCAGCTCGCGCCGAGGGGCGCGGAGGGCTCGCGAACGGGGTCAGTCGGAATACGGGACGGGCCAGCTGGGCTCGGGCACCGGCCACCCCGCGTCGCGGAGGGCGCGGCGGGCGAGTTCGCGCGCCGAGTAGGGTGTGCGCTGTCCGCGGATGTCGCGGTAGTCCTGGTGGCCGGGGCCGGCCCACAGAATGGCATCCCCCTCGCCGACGAGCTTCACGGCCTCGACGATGGCGCGCTCGGGCGGCGAGTACTCGTGGATCTCGGCGTCGGGCCGAGCCAGGCGCGCGCCCTCGATGAGGGTCGCCCGGATCGAGTCGGGGTCCTCGAAGCGCGGGTGGTGGTCGGTGATGACGAGGATGTCGCTGCCGAGCACGGCGGTGCGTCCCATGTCATGGCGCTTGGTGGCATCCCGGTCGCCGTCGGCGCCGAAGAGCATGAGCACCTTGCCGGGGGTGACGCGCCGCACGGCGGCGAGCGTCTTCTCGAACGCGTCGGGGGAGTGACCGAAGTCGACGTAGACGGCGGGTCCGCGTTCCCCGGAGACCCGCTGGGTGCGGCCGGGGAGATGGGCGCGGATGCCGCCATCGCGCTCGAGCGCGGCGGCGATGGTGTCCCACGCGTAGCCCCCCTCGAGCATCATCACGATCGCGAGGGCTGCGTTGGCGGCCATGTGTCGACCGATGACGGGGACCGTGGTCTGCAGCGAGCGACCCCCGGGGCCGGTGAGGCGGAACTCGGTGCCCTCCTGGCGCTCGTCGACGATCTCGACGATCCAGTCCGCGCCCGCCGCGACCGCGGGGTCGGCGGCGATGTCGGGGGTGCCGACGGTGGTGCAGGGCACCTCGCATCGTGCGACGACCTCGGCGCCGGCCGCCGAATCGAGGGAGACGACCGCCCGGCGCGCGCGGTCGGCGCGGAAGAGCGGCAGCTTCGCCTCGAAGTACTCGCGCATGTCGGCGTAGTCATCGAGGTGGTCGTGGCTGAGGTTCGTGAACGCCGCGACGTCGAACATGATGCCGTCCACGCGGTGACGCGACAGCGCCTGCGCCGACACCTCGACGGCGACGGCCTCGACGCCGCGCTCGCGCATGAGGGCGAGGAGCGCGTGGAACTCGGATGCCTCGGGGGTCGTCAGCCGCGACACGATCACCTGACCGGCGATGTGACGTTCCGCCGTCGACGACAGGCCGGTCACGGCGCCCACCTGCTCGAGGATCCCCTCCAGCAGGTGCGACACGCTCGTCTTGCCGTTGGTGCCGGTCGTGGCGAACAGCAGGGGCAGGTCGTCGCCGGAGCCGGTGCCGTACACCCAGGCCGACAGGTCGCCGAGCATCGCACGCGGGTCGTCGACGACGACGATCGGCAGCCCGGCGTCGGCGGCGATATCGGCCCCGGCCGCGTCGGTGACGATCGCGACGGCGCCCTTCTCGGCAGCTGCGCGGGCGAACTCCGCACCGTGGCGGGCCGCGCCGCGGATGGCCACGAACGCCTCGCCGGGTCGGAGGTCGGCGGTGGCGAGTGTGATGCCCGACAGGCTTACTCCGGCGACGTCGCCGCGGACGTCGATGCCGAAGCGGCGGGCGAGTTCGTCGAGCGCGCGCACCGGCGGGTGCTCGGGGCGCAGGACGGGCGGGAGATTGGTGGGGGCATCGGTGGGCATGGCGTTCCCATCCTCTCATCCGGCATGGCCGACACCTCCACCCTGCACGCAGATCTGCGGTCGCAGCACCGATGCGCCACGACCGCAGATCACTGCCGAGCTCAGGTGGATGGAGGCGGGGCTCCGTCCGACCGGGGCGCCGCGCCTGTCGAGGGCGGGGGCGCGGAGCCGGCGGCCGGAGACGCGGTCGCGCCCGCAGCCGCAGCCTCATCCTCGTCATGCGTGCCGTGCAGGGCCTTCTCCGCCGGGCTCCGCCGGTCCCATGCGGGCTTGCGCAGCGCGTAGAAGAGCAAGGGAGGTCCGCCGAGCACGACGATGACGAGGCCCACGATCCACGGATACGCCGCGACCGGGAACGCGGTGAACCCGTCAGGCGGGACGAAAGCCAGCACGAACGCCGTGAGGCAGGCGAGGAAGCCGACCCCGGCGACGAGGTTCATCGCCGGTACCCGGTAGGCGCGCTTCACGTTCGGTTCCTTGCGGCGCAGGATGATCGCCGCCGCGAACATCAGCATGTACATGATCAGGTACAGCGCAGCCGCCATGTCGATGAGCGCGACGAACGCCGCACTCACGTTCGGCACGATCACGAAGATCGCCGCCAGGACCGTCACGATGGTGCCCTGCAGCATGAGGATGCCGGACTGCACGCCCGCCTTGTTCCGCTTCTGCAGGGCGGGCGGCAGCAGCCCGGTCTCGGCCGCGGCGAGCAGGCCCTTCGACGGACCGGCGATCCAGGTGATCACCGAGGCCAGGGCGCCGGCGGCGATGAGCGCCGACACCACTGCCGTCGCCCACCCCAGATCCCATCTGTCGAAGTAGGCCTGGAACGCGAGCATGATGCCGTTCGTGAGCCCGAGGTCTTTTTCCGGCACGGCGATCGAGATCGCAAGCGTCGGCAGGATGAACACGAGCAGGATGAGGATCGACGCCAGCAGCACCGACCGCGGATACCCGCGCCCCGGGTCCTTCATCTGGTTCACGTGGACCGCGTTGACCTCCATGCCCGCGTAGGCGAGCACGTTCGACACGATGAGCACGATCGAGGCGATGCCGGTGAACGGCGGGATGACGGCCGAGGGATCCAGCGAGGTCTCGCTCTTCTCGCCGGTGCCCAGCCAGATGAACCCGAACACGATGAGCAGCACCGCCGGCAGCAGGGTGCCGAGGATGCCGCCCCACGATCCGAGCTTGGCGAACAGGTTGCCGCCGCGCAGGGTGATCAGCGTGGACCCCCAGTAGAGCGCCAGGATGATGATCGCGGTGTACAGCCCGGAGTTCGACAGTGAGGGATCGAGGAACACGAATGCCAGAGCGGCCGCGATGAACGCGATCTGCGTCGGATACCACACCACGTTCTGGATCCACTGCAGCCAGACCGCGGTGAAGCCCCACCGGTTCCCCATAGCCTCCCGCACCCAGACGTAGACGCCGCCTTTCCATCCCGTCGCCAGTTCTGCGGCGACCAGCGCCGTGGGGATGAGGAAGAAGATGGCCGGGATGATGTAGAGCGTGATGCTGCCGAGGCCGTACACCGCCATGGCGGGCAGCGAGCGCAGACTCGCGACCACCACGAGGGTCAGCATCGCGAGCTGGCCGACTCCGAGGAAGGCGGTGACGGCCTTGTGGGAGGTGAGCGGATGGTTGGATGCCGCCTTCGCGGCATCCGTCGCCTGGTTCGATGCGTTGGTCGACATGACTGGCCCCTTAGTGGTGGAACGCGGGGTGCTGGCCCTCGACCGGCATGGCCGACTCGAGGGCGTCGAGATACGCGGTCTCGGTCTCGATGTCGCCGAGCAGCTCGGCGGCGAGATCCATGCTCAGGCCGTTGCGCACCACGATGCGCTGCACGGTGAGATCGGCGAGATCATCCGGCATGGGATACGCCGGAACGAGCCAGCCCTTCATGCGCAGACGGTCCTGCAGGTGGTAGAGGTTCCAGTTCTTGGTGTGCCCCTCCTTGAGGTACCACGCGAACACCGGGATGTCACTGCCGTCGTTCCAGAGTTCGAACGCGTCGATCTTCGCGATGCCGGCCGACAGGTACTTCGCGACGTCCTGCGAGGCCTGCTGCACGGCGCGGTATCCCTCGAATCCGAGCCTGAGGAACATGTAGTACTGCAGCAGCACCTGTGCGCCGGGTCGTGAGAAGTTCAGCGCGAATGTCGGCATCTCCCCGCCCAGGTAGCTCACCTTGAAGACGAGGTCCTCGGGCAGCCACTGCGTGTCGCGCCAGACGACCCATCCCAGACCGGGATAGACCAGGCCGTACTTGTGGCCGGACGTGCTGATGGAGTGCACCCGCTCGAGGCGGAAGTCCCACACCAGATCGGGCTGCAGGAACGGGGCGATCATGGCGCCGGAGGCGCCGTCGACGTGGATGGGGATGTCGAGACCGGTCTTGGACTGGATCTCGTCCAAGGCCTGGGCGATCTTCGCCACCGGCTCGTACATGCCGGTGTAGGTGACGCCCATGATCGCGACGACCCCGATCGTGTTCTCATCGACGTACTTCTCCAGGTCGTACCCGTCGAGCGTCTTGTGCTCGAGGCTGATGGGGACGAAGCGTGGCTCGACGTCGAAGTAGTTGCAGAACTTCTCCCAGCACACCTGCACCGCGGACGACATCACGAGATTCGGCTTGGAGGTGTCCTTGCCCGCGGCACGACGCGACTGCTGCCAGCGCCGTTTGAAGGCGAGTCCGCCGAGCATGCAGGCCTCGGACGAGCCGATGGTGGAGGTGCCGATGCTCCGCGAAGCGTCCGGCGCGTTCCACAGATTCGCCAGCATGTGCCAGCAGTTGTCCTCGATGGCGGCGGTCTGGGGGTATTCGTCCTTGTCGATCATGTTCTTGTCGAAGGACGCCTCGTACACCTGCTTGGCGTCGTCGTCCATCCAGGTGCCCACGAAGGTCGCCAGGTTCAGCCGGGAGTTGCCGTCGAGCATCGTCTCGTCGTCGACGATCTGCTTGGCGGTGTCGGGCAGCGACTCCTGCTGCGGGATGACGTGCCTGGCGGAGACGGATGCCTCGCCGGGTCGTGCAAATCGGGGGGTGAGTTCCTCGTCCCCGGTGTTCGCTGTGCTCATCAGCCGCTCCCATCCTCGATGTCCGGCGCCCGCGGTGTGCGGGCCGCGAATGCGAAACACGAGCTGCGGTGCAGTTCGGTGCGCATCTGGGGGGGGACGTTACGCCGCGGGTCGCGGTCGGACAAGAGGCCTCGTGGTGGGCGGCTGTCGCTGTCGTATCGAGGACGTGCAGGGCGCCGACGGGCGTGCAGGGGAGCGGCCAGGGACAGGGCGGTGCCGGCGATGACGCCGGCGGTCAGGGACCAGCGTGCGGTGCAGGCGCGCCACGGCGAATTCAAAGCCGGCCGCGATAACGTGGCCCGCTGTGACCGTCATCGCCTTCGTCATCGGAGTGCTCGTCCTCGTCGTGGGACTGGCCCTCTCGATCGCGCTCCACGAGCTCGGGCATCTGCTGCCCGCGAAGAAGTTCGGCGTGCACGTCGGCCAATACATGATCGGCTTCGGCCCCACCCTGTGGTCGCGCCGGCGCGGCGAGACCGAGTACGGGTTCAAGGCGATCCCGGCGGGCGGATACATCTCGATGTCGGGCATGTACCCGCCGTCCCCTGCCGCGGCGGAGCGCGGTGGCCGTGCCGGTGGCGGGCTCTTCGCCACCATGGTGCAGGACGCCCGCGCGGCCAACGCCGAGACGATGACCGACGTCGCCGAGGACCGGCTGTTCTACCGGCTTCCCGTCTACAAGCGCATCATCATCATGCTCGGCGGTCCGCTGATGAACCTGCTGCTGGCCCTCGTGCTGTTCACGATCATGCTCAGCGGCATCGGCGTGCAGACGGCCACGACGACGATCGCCGGCGTCAGCGAGTGCCTCGTATCGGGTGCGTCCGCGCAGTCCGAGTGCACCGCGGACGATCCGGCCGCGCCCGCGGCGGCCGCCGGCATCCGCCCCGGCGACGTGCTCGTCTCCGTCGACGGCGTGCCGGTGGAGACCTTCGCCGAGGCGTCGCAGATCATCCAGGACTCGCCCGGCGAGACCCTCCCGGTGGTGGTCGAACGTGATGGTGCGACCCGCACGCTGCAGGTGACGCCGGCGCTCACCGAGCGGGAGATCGTCGACGCCGACGGGCAGGTGACCACCGCCGAGGTCGGCATGGTGGGCATGACCGCACGCTCGGAGTACGTGCCCCAGCCGATCTGGGCCGGCGCCGAGATGACAGTCGACAGCGTTCAGCGCGTCGCCGGGGTCATCGTGCAGCTGCCGGTGCGGATCTACGACACCGCGGTGACGTTGTTCACCGGCGCCGAGCGCGACCCCGACGGGCCGCTTTCGGTGGTCGGTGCCGGACGCCTCGCCGGCGAGGTCGCCGCGATCGACGCGCCGGTGCTCAACCGCGTATCGGGCCTGCTGGGGCTACTGGCGTCGCTGAACCTCGCCCTGTTCGTGTTCAACCTCATCCCGCTGCTGCCGCTGGACGGCGGGCACGTCGCGGTGGCCATGTGGGACGGACTGAAGCGGCTCGTCGCGAAGGTCTTCCGCCGGCCGCCGCCGCGGCCCGTCGACGCCGCGCGCCTCGTGCCCGCGACGTTCGCGGTGGTCGTGCTGATGATCGGGATGGGCGGCATCCTGATCCTCGCCGACGTGTTCAACCCGATCTCCTTCTTCGGCTGACCCGAGTCGGGAGTCGGGCGGCGTCGTCAGGCCAGTGCGGTCGCGACGAGACGCTCGAGCGTGCGCATGCCGTCGCGCGAGAGGATCGACTCCAGGTGGCCCTGCACCGAGGCGAACCCGGGTCCGCGCAGCGCGTAGACGTCGCCGGATGCCGCATCGGCAGCCACCTCGGCCGCCCCGACCGCCGCCGTGCCGGGAGCGACGCGGGCGGTGAAGGTGTTGTAGAAGCCGATCGACGCCGGCTCACCGAACACGTCCACCGTCTTCTGCAGCCCCTGGTGCGGCGCGTCGAGGGGTGCCAGGTCGATGCCCAGGGTGTCGGCGAGGATCTGGTGGCTGAGGCACACCGCCAGCAGCGGCCGGCGGTCACGCAGGCGTCCGCGCACGACCTCGCGCATCCGCCGCAGGCGGGGGCTGTCCGGGTCTCGGGGGTCGCCGGGACCGGGGCCGGCCACGACGAGGTCGGCGGCATCCAATGCGGCCTCCGACGCGTCGGACCACGGCACGATCGAGACGTCGAGACCCAGGTGGCGCAGCTGGTGGGCGAGCATCGTGGTGAAGCGGTCCTCGGCGTCGACGACCACCGCGGTGCGGCCGGCGAACGGGCCGGGTTCGGCGTCATCGCCCTGCGGGTTCAGCCAGAATTCGGCCAGCCGGGCGTTGCGCGAAGCGAGCAGCTCGGCGATGTGCGGGTCGTCCGCGAGGGATCGGGGGGCGGATGCCGGGGCGTCGGTGTCCGGCTTGCCGACCGAAGCGGCGGCTGCGGCCGCGGCCTCGGCCGCGGCGTCGCGGGGGATGGCACCGATCGCGCCGAGCACGCCGGCCGCCTTGCCGTGGGTCTCTCCCACTTCGCCGTCGGGGTCGGAATGGCGCACGAGCGTCGCGCCCACCGGCACCCGCAGCCGCCCGTCTTCGAGGTAGGCGGTGCGGATGAGGATGGGGGCGTCGAGGTCGTGCGTGATGGCGTCGTCATCCTCCGTCGCGGAGTCCGTCGCGTCGCGCGGGGTGAACAGCGCGGCCACGCCTGAGTAGTACCCGCGCGGTGCGGTCTCGTGCCGCGCGATGACGGTGCACGCGTTCTGCATGGGCGATCCGGTGACCGTGGGAGCGAACATCGTCTCGCGCAGGATGTCGCGGGGGTCGAGCCGACTGCGTCCGCGCAGCACGTACTCGGTGTGCGTCAGACGCGACATCTCCTTCAGGCGGGGACCCGTGATGCGCCCGCCGTCGGAGCACACCGCGCTCATCATCTTCAGCTCCTCGTCGACGACCATGAAGAGTTCTTCGGTCTCCTTGGTCGAGGCGAGGAAAGCGCTGAGCGTCTCGGCGGTGGCGCCGCCGGCGGGGTGGCGGAACGTGCCGGAGATGGGGTTCATGGTCACCACGCCGCTCTGCGCGCTCACGTGCCCCTCGGGGGTCGCACCGACGGCGACATGGCCGGGGGTGACGACGGCGAACGTCCAGTACGCGCCGCGCTCGTGCTCGAGTAGCGCCCGGAACCACGTGAGCGCGGCCGTGCGGGGGTCGACATCCACCTCGGCGGTGAAGTCGCGGCGGATGACGAAGTTCGCGCCTTCACCGCGGCCGATCTCGTCGGCGATGACACGGCGAACGATGTCGGCGTAGGTGTCGTCGGCGATGTCGAACCCGGCGTCGGCCAGGGCGACGGGGGCGGTGGGCAGCTCGGACAGCGCCTGTGCCCGCGGCACCGAGGTGTGCCGGTCGACGATCAGGCAGCGCAGCGGAGCCCCGTCGTCGTGACAGGCGAAGCCGCGCTCGCGCACCTGACGGAACGGCACCATCGCGAGCACTTCGCGGGGCGCGCCTGAGGCGTCCGTCAGCGGGATGTCGGCGAGCAGCTCGACGTCGACGACCTCGCCGGAGAGGATCTCCACGGTGTCGGCGTCGCGGGCGATGAGGGCGAACGCGGGCAGGGCGGCCAGCGTGGCGGTGAGGGACGCGGTCATGGCAAATGAAAAGACCGCCCCGCGGGCGGTCTGTCGTCACACGAACCCACCGCCTATGCGGTGAGCCACCAGGTGAGGTTCGCGGACATGGGCCCGAAACTACCACACGGCCGCCCGCGAGTGCCGTTCGGCCCCTCTCCAGGTCGCCCGGCGTAGGGTGGAAGCGTGCCAGCAGTCAACCTCGGGATGCCGCGTGTGCCGGAGCTTCTCGCTCCGCGCCGCAAGAGCCGTCAGATCCGCGTCGGGAAGGTCCTCGTCGGTGGGGACGCGCCCGTGAGCGTGCAGTCGATGACGACCACCAAGACCACAGACATCAACGCCACCCTTCAGCAGATCGCCGAGCTGACGGCGTCCGGATGCGAGATCGTCCGCGTCGCGGTGCCCAGCCAGGATGACGCCGATGTGCTGCACATCATCGCGAAGAAGAGCCAGATCCCGGTCATCGCCGACATCCACTTCCAGCCGAAGTACGTCTTCCAGGCGATCGACGCCGGGTGCGCGGCGGTGCGGGTGAACCCCGGCAACATCCGGCAGTTCGACGACAAGGTCGGCGAGATCGCCAAGGCGGCGAAGGATGCCGGCGTCTCGCTGCGCATCGGCGTCAATGCCGGATCGCT
>NZ_JANJFJ010000140.1:0-10697 GCF_024626565.1 Microbacterium sp. zg.Y909 | reverse complement strand
CGGTGTCCACCAGCACGATCTCGGTGCCGGTGCGTTTGGCGTACTCGATCGTCTGGAACGCGACCGACGCCGGGTCCTGGCCCTCCTGCTGCGGGCGCACGATCGCCGCACCGCCGCGCTCGGCCCACGTGGCCAACTGGTCCACTGCGGCCGCGCGGAACGTGTCGGCCGCGCCGACGACCACCGTTCGCCCGTACCGCTGCAGGAACTTGGCGAACTTGCCGATGGTCGTGGTCTTGCCCACGCCGTTGACGCCGACGACCAGGACGACGGCGGGACGCTCGGTGAGGCGCAGGGTGCTGTCGAACTTCGCGAAGCGCTCTTCGAGCGTCTCGCGCAGCATGCGCTGCAGGTCGCGGGGATCGGTCGTGCGGTAGCGCTCGACCTTCTCCTGCAGCTCGTCGATGATGCGCTCGGTGATGTCGGGACCGAAATCCGCGGTCAGCAGCGCCGTCTCGAGGTCCTCCCAGGTGTTCTCGTCGATCGTGGGCTTGACGAACATGCCGCGCAGTGCGCGGCCGAGCGACCAGGAATTCTCCGCCATGGTTCCAGCCTAGGCGCGCTACGCGCTCTGCCTGTCGCGCACCACGCGCTGACCGACCACCGCAGAGACACCGTCCTGACGCATCGAGACGCCGTAGAGCGCATCGGCGATCTCCATCGTGCGCTTCTGATGGGTGATGACGATGAGCTGACTGGACTCACGCAGTTTCTCGAAGACTCCGAGCAGACGTCCGAGGTTGGCGTCGTCCAGCGCCGCCTCGACCTCGTCGAGGATGTAGAACGGGCTCGGCCGCGCCATGAAGATCGCCGTCAGCAGCGCGACCGCCGCGAGAGACCGCTCCCCTCCGGAAAGCAGCGACAGCCGCTCGATCTTCTTTCCCACCGGTCGCACGCTGACCTCGATCCCGGTGGTGAGCGGATTGTCGGGATCGGTCAGCGAGATGCTCCCCGTCCCGCCGGGGAAGAGGATCGGGAAGACCTCCGCGAACGCGTCCTTGGTGTCCTCGAAAGCGGCGAGGAAGATCGTCTGCATCCGCTCGTCGAGCTCCTCGATGATCGTCATCAGATCTGCGCGGGTCTGCGTCAGGTCGTTGAGCTGCTCGGTGAGGAACGCGTGCCGCTGCTCGAGCGCGGCGAACTCCTCCAGCGCGAGCGGGTTGACCCTGCCCAGCTGACCGAGCTTGCGCTCGGCATCTTGCAGACGCCGGCGCTGCGCCGCGCGGTCGTACGGTTCGGTGTGCTCGTCGTCGTCGGCTGTCGGAGCCGGAACGGGCTGATCCGGACCGTATTCCGAAATCAGAATATTCTCATCGAGGCCCAGCTCCGAGGCGACACGTTCGCGCAGACTCGTCACGTGGAGCCGCTTCTCGTGGATCTGCATCTCGAGACCGTGAACACTCTCGGTGAGGCCGGCGAGTCGGTCGCGCACCGCGTTCTCCTGCGCGCGCAGCTCGGCGAGTTCGGCCGTGACGGCCGTGCGGGCAGATTCAGCGGATGCCAGCTCGACCCGGGCCTGCGACACCGACCGGTCCACGGAGTCCAGGAGCGGCGGCAGCTGCGCGACGACGTCGGCCGCGACGGCGCGCTGGGCACGGCGGATGACGGCGCGCCGGGCGGACTCTTCGGCCGCGGCCCGCTCGCGCTCGCGCTGGCGCTCCAGCTGCACGACCTGCTGCTCGCCCGCGCGGATCCGCTCACGGAGCGTCTCCACATCCAGCCGCGCACGCATCTCGGCATCCCGTGCCTGTTCGAGCGCCGCCAGCATGCCCTCCCGAGCCGATGCGTCGAGGATGGGACGTGGTGTCTCGAGCGCCTGCTGCAGCGCGTCGTCGGCCGCGCGCACGCGCGCCTCGGCTTCGGCGACGGCCGCCTCGGCCGGCCGCAGGCCCGACGCCAGACGTTCGCACTCGGCGATCGCGGCTTCATGACGCACGGTCGCGCGGTTGACCTGCTCGGTGTGGGCGGCAAGGGCGGCGTCGTGAGCACGCAGCGTCTCCAGCGCTGTCCGGGTGCGGTGGCGGGTGCCGTCGAGATGCTGCTGAGCGTCACGCAGGGCGTCCCGCAGCGAGTCCGCGACGACGACGATCTCGGACAGCCGGTCAACGGCGGCGTCGCGCTCGGCAGCGAGTTCGAGACGCGACCGCTCTCCCCCGCTGCCCGCGCGCACCGTGTGGGCCGTGACGATCTCGCCGGCCCGGGTGACCACGGTGACCCCCGCCGGAAGTTCCCCCAGCGCGTCGAAGTCCTCCGCGATCACGACCGACGACAACAGCCCGAGGATGCCGGGAGGGGCGGTCACCACGTCCGCGGCCGACACCGTGTTCGGCACCTCGACCCGCGGAGCACCCGCCCCGGCGCCGCCGATGGCGATGTCCACGCTGCCGAGGTCCGCGTCGCGGGCGAGACGGGCGATGGCATACGCCTCGTCGGGTGTGTCGACCAGCACGCCCTCGGCCAGCGGGCCGAGCACCGCGGCGATCGCCGCCTCGTATCCGGCCGTGACCTTGACCGCATCGCCGACGAGCCCGCGCACACCGGCTCTGCCCCGCGCGATGATCTCGGCCGCGGCGTTGCGCACATCCAGCGCCCGGCCGAGAGCCGCAGTCTGCGCCGTCAGCGCCTCGACCTCGCGCTCCGCGGCGTGCAGGCGCTCGCGGATGCCACCCACTGACGCCTCGGCGTCGTTCGCCTCGCGCTGTGCCCGCTCGTACAGCGCCGCATACTCGGCTGACGAGCCCTCGGGGACGAGATCGGGGTCGACGCCCGCGAGCACCTCCTCGGCCTCGGCCCGGCGAGCCAGGGCGGCGTCCAATGCCTTCTGCTGCCGCTCGACGCCCGCCCGCACGGCGGTCAGCTCCGAACGGGCGGCGTCGGCAGCGCCCCGCAGCTTCGACAGCCGCATGTCGTGCTCGGACACCAGAGCGCTCTGGGCGGCGATGTCGGCGTCGAGCGCGTCGAGTTCGGCGCGCGAGCGCATGACGCTGCGACCCGCCGCCTCGGCGGTGTCCTGAGCCGCGCCCAGACCCGCGCTGATGCGGTCGATCTCGGCGCGCGCCTCGTCGATGACCGCCTGCGAGACGGTCGTCTGCTCGAACAGCGGCGCATCGTCACCCGAGAGCAGGGCAAGGCGCTGATTACTCAGCGAATACAGGCCCCGCAGTCGCTCCTGCACCTGCTCGAGCGCGAAGGTGGTGCGACGGGCGCGGTCAACCGCCTCCGAGCGTTGCTCGGCTTCGAGTCGTTCCACCCGCACGCGCAATTGCTCGGCCTGGTCCTGCAGCACCAGTCGCTCGGCGTGGCGTTCCTGCTCATTGCGCGCGTGGTCGGCCAGCTGAGCCTTGAGGGCGACGAGGTCGTCGGCGTAGAGCCGCGCCTTCGCGTCGCGCACGACCGCAGCGATGGTGGCGGCCTCGCGGGCGATCTCGGCCTGCTTGCCCAGTGGCTTCAGCTGACGCCGCAGTTCACCGGCGAGATCGGAGAGCCGGGTGAGGTTCGCCTCCATCGCGGTGAGCTTGCGAAGCGTCTTCTCCTTGCGACGGCGGTGCTTCAGGATGCCGGCAGCCTCTTCGATGAACCCGCGGCGGTCCTCGGGCGACGCCTGCAGCACGCTGTCCAGCCGGCCCTGGCCCACGATGACGTGCATCTCGCGGCCCAGTCCCGAGTCGCTCAGCAGCTCCTGCACGTCGAGCAGGCGGCAGCTCTGGCCGTTGATCGCGTATTCGCTCGCGCCGTTCCGGAAAAGCGTGCGGCTTATCGTCACCTCGCTGTACTCGATCGGCAGCGCCCCGTCGGAGTTGTCGATCGTCAGCTGCACCTCGGCCCGCCCGAGCGGCCCGCGGGTCGCCGTGCCGGCGAAGATGACGTCCTCCATCTTTCCACCGCGAAGGGTCTTTGCCCCCTGCTCCCCCATGACCCAAGCGAGGGCGTCGACGACGTTGGACTTGCCCGACCCATTGGGCCCGACGATGCAGGTCACGCCCGGTTCGAGGGCGAAGGTGGTCGGCTGGGCGAACGACTTGAAACCTTTGAGCGTCAGGCTCTTCAGGTGCATGGGCGCCCTCCGTCACGGTTTCCCGACCACGCTACTGTGGCGCGGGCTTGACGTGCGCACCGCCACGCGCTATGTTCCTTGATCGCGTCAGAAGTTGAGAGGAGGTTCCCACATGTTTTACATCAACTGCCCAGCGTTGACCACCGCGTTCGTCGCGTCCACGTCGCTGCGCCGCCCCACGGGAACCGCCGCCTCCTTCAGGGCCGGGATCACCGGCCGCACGTCAGCCGCCGCGTGACCTGAGCGCACCAGAGCTCCGTCCGCCACGCAGGAGAATCTCCTCCGCGTCCCGCCGCCCGTCTTTCGGCGGCTCTCCATTCCGTCGTGCTCGGCACGTCCCTCCGCCGCTGTCGTGGCGGCATCCTCTCTCGGAGAAACCATGAACACCCTCACGGTCTCGCGCGCCGCCCGCGCGCTGGACACCGTCCGAACGACCGACCGACAAACGCACGCGCCGCTGCTCGACCGGCTCGCCATGCACGCAGCGCTGGCGCTGCTGCTGTGGAGCACCCGGCCGCGGCGTTCGAAGCCCACGTTCGACGACCTGGCCCGACGCGAGCGCCGGCTGGCCGATGTCGAACGCGAACGCGCGTGGCTGCTGCTGCAGAACCACACCTCCTTTCGTTGACCCCCTTCACCCAGGTCCGCGCCGCGGACCGGAACGGAACACCATGACCTCCCTCCTGGCCGACGTGCGGGTGCGCCCGCTCACCGTGCCGGCATCGCTCGATGCGCCCGACGCCGCAGATTTCACCGCGATGGTCGACGTGCGCAACCGCATCTTCGAGCAGATCTCGGGCCACACCGACCACACCTTCACCGCGGCCGAGCTGCTGCCCCACTTCCAGGACACCGAAGACGAAGAACGCTTCATGTGGCTGGTCGAGGTCGGCGACACCCTCGTCGGCCGCGTGGGCGTTGACCTGCCGCGCGAGCAGGGCTCACGCACCGCGTACTGGCTCATCGAGCTGCTGCGCGAGGCGTGGGGGCACGGCATCGGCTCACACGCCTACGAGCTGGTCGAGCGCACCGCCCGTGAGCACGGTCGCACCGTGCTGCAGGCCTGGGCCGAGCAGCCGCCTGTGGCGGACGGCGACGCCCTCGCCCCGCCGACCGGATTCGGTCAAGTGCCCCGGGACCACATCGCACGCTTCTTCCTGCGCCACGGCCACACCCTCGAGCAGGTGGAGCGGGCGAGCGCTCTGGACCTGACGGCGCCGATGGATCGCATCGAGCAGCTCTACGCCGAGGCGCAGGCCGCGGCGAAGGGCTACCGCGTCGTGCAGTGGCAGGCTCCGACACCGCAGGAGCGTCTCGAAGGCTATGCGTGGATGAAGTCGCGCATGTCCACCGATGTGCCGGCGGGCGCGATGGAGTTCGACGAGGAGACGTGGGATGCCGCACGCGTCGAACGCCACGACCGTCGCTATCTGGAGGGCGGGCGCACGCTGCAGGTGACCGCCGCGCAGCACATCGCGACCGGGGAACTCTGCGCCTTCAACGAGCTCGTCCTCGGCCAGGACGGCACCGCCGCGTCGCACCAGGAGGACACCCTCGTGCTGAAGGAGCACCGCGGGCACCGTCTCGGCATGCTCGTGAAGTGCGCGGGGCTGCTGTCGTGGCCAAGGCTCGCCCCGGAGTCGCCGCGGGTGATGACCTACAACGCCGAGGAGAACCGACCGATGCTCGACATCAACGAGGCGATCGGATTCGTTCCGATCTCGTACGAGGGCGCGTGGAAGAAAACCCTGCAGGACTGATGCCCTGCCCGCGGTCGCGGAGTCAGCTCCGCGGCCGCGGCGGCTTCTGACAGCGCGGGCAGAAATGGCTCGAGCGATTGGTGAACGACACCCGCACGATGGCGGACCCGCACCGTGGACACGGCTGGCCGGTACGGCCGTAGGCGTTGAGCGAGTGCGCGAAGTACCCGGCCTGGCCGTTGACGTTGACATACTGCGAATCGAAGCTCGTGCCGCCTTCGGCCAGCGCCTTCTCGAGCACGACGCGGATCTCGTGCAGCAGCCGATTCGCGGTGCGGGCCGACAGCACGGCAGCAGGCGTTTCGGGGTGCACCCGTGCCGCCCACAGCGCCTCGTCGGCATAGATGTTGCCGACGCCGCTCAGTACCGTCTGGTCCAGCAGCACGCGCTTGACCGCGGACCCTTTGCGGGACAGCGCCGCACGGAACCCGGCGTCCCGGAACGCCGGATCGAGCGGGTCGCGGGCGATGTGCGCCACCTGGGTCGGAACGGTCGCGGCATCCGTCCCCCAACCGCCCGGGGCTCCGTCGGGCGTCGGGATGAGTGCATCGACGGCGAGTGAGCCGAAGGTGCGCTGGTCTGCGAAAACGACCGCCAGATCGCCGTGCACCGGATGGGCGATGTCGAGGCGGATGCGCTCGTGCCGCTCCGGCGCGGCGCCGGGCTCCCGCAGCAGCATCTGGCCGCTCATGCCGAGGTGTGCGATCACCGCGTCGACACCGCCGTCGAGTGGGAGCCACAGGAACTTTCCGCGCCGGGCGGCGGCGACGATGCCACGGCCCTGCAGGTGGTCTTCGAACGACGCGGCATCACCGCGATGCCGCGTGATCGCGCGCGCATCGACGACGCTGACCCCCGTGATGCGGGCCCCCGCGACGGCGGGCGCGAGGCCCGCCCGCACGACCTCGACTTCGGGCAGTTCAGGCACGGGTGCTGAGCTCGCGCCACGCTGTGAGCGCCGCCGCCATCTCCGCCTGTTTTTTACTCGTGCCCGACCCGGCCGCGGTGAGGTCGCCCACGGTGACCGACGCCGTGAAGACGCGGTCGTGGTCGGGGCCGGACGCCTCGATGGCGTACACCGGCGGGCTGAGGGCGTTGCGCGCCGCGAGCTCCTGCAGGCTCGTCTTGGGATCCATGGCCGCGCCGTAGCGCTCGGGGTCCTGCAGCAGGGGTTCGACCAGGCGCAGCACGAGCGCCGTCGCCGCATCGGGTCCCGCCGAGAGGTAGGTCGCGCCGATCACGGCTTCCATCGTGTCGGCGAGGATCGAGTCCTTGTCGCGGCCGCCGGTCTGCTGCTCACCGCGGCCGAGCAGCAGGTAGGAGCCGAGGCCGATGCCGCGCGCCACCTCTGCCAGGGCGACGGTGGACACGACGCTCGCGCGACGCTTGGCCAGCTCGCCCTCGTCGAGGTCGGGGTGCGCCGTGAACAGACGCACTGTCACCGCCTGTCCGAGCACGGAGTCGCCCAGGAACTCGAGACGTTCGTTGTGCGGGATGCCGCCGGCCTCGTACGCGTACGAGCGGTGCGTCAATGCAAGCGACAGAAGCTCGGGGTCGATATCGACCCCGAGCTTGTCGACGAGCGTGGAACGCTCGTGGGTGACGTCAGTCACGCCGTCCGCCGATCAGACGTCGGCGACCTTGCGTCCCTTGTACTCCAGGAACAGTTCGGTACCCTGCGAGTCGGTGACGACCTTGGCCTGGTGGGGACGGCTGTAGACGACCTTGCCGTTCTCGATGGTCTTGACCAGCGCGGGGGCTTCGGCCTTCCACTGCGCGCGACGCGAGCGGGTGTTGGAACGCGAAACTTTGCGCTTCGGGGGGTTGCCTGCCATGGCTAGCTCTCTTCTGTGGTCTCGGCGCCGCGGCTGTCAGCCACGTCGTCGTTGGTAAAGGTCTTGAGGGCCGCCCAGCGCGGATCGACGGGTTCGCGGGGCTCGTGCACCGCTTCCGCAGTCAACCGCTCGCCCGTGATCGGGTCGAGCCCGGGACAATCCGGCTGACAGACCGGCTGGAACGGAAGCGACAGGACTATTGCATCCCTGACCAGAGTCTCCGTGTCGACAATGTCGTCGCGCAGCTCGAAGTCAGTCGCTCCCTCCCCAGGATAACCGAAGAGCTCCTGAAACTCGACTTCGACCGGCTGAACGATGTCGGTGAGGCAGCGGCCGCACACGCCGCGGTACAGCGTGTCGGCTTCACCGGTGACGAGGATCCCCTCGTGGACGGACTCCAGACGCACATCCAGGTGCACCGGCTCGCCCTGCTCGACGGTTACGAGCGACTCACCCCAGCGCTGGGGTGCGGCGGCCTCGACCTCGAACTCCCGCATTTCACCGGGACGGCGCACGATGTCCCGGACGGGGAACACGAAGGGGCCGCTGACATGCTTTCTCACCACGGTCCACCATGTTACCGGCGTCGGACCGCGCCGGCGTCGCGTGGTCAGATGTCGCGGGCACCCGTGTCGAGGAAACGCGCGACGGCAGCGGGCACGAACGGCGCGACATCTCCGCCGAGCGCGGCGACCTGGCGCACGAGCGAGCTCGACACGAGCGCGTGCGCGGGGTCGGGCAGCAGGAAGACCGTCTCGATCTGGGCCAGGTGCCGGTTGACGATCGCCATCGGCGTCTCGTACGCGACATCGACCTGTGAGCGGATGCCCTTCACCAGCACCCCGGCGTCGACGTCGGTGGCGTAGTCGACGAGAAGCCCCATGCTCCAGGAGGCGACCACGACGTCGCCCTGGATCTCGCTCTCCGCGATGGACTGCTCCAGGAGCGTCAGGCGCTGTGCGATGGGAAGCATCGCCTCTTTGCCCGGGTTGTGCACCACCAGCACGTGCAGCCGGTCGTACAGCGCGGCGGCGCGGCGGATGACGTCGAGGTGCCCGAGCGTCGGGGGGTCGAAGGAACCGGGAACAACGGCGATCCGAGGGTTCATGCCCCCAGCGTATCGCCGTCGGCGGCACGCTCCTGACGCGGGCTCAGCTCTTGGCGAGGGCGGCGCGCTCCTCCACGTCGAGGCGCCGGTCGATGGAGGCGGCCAGGCCCGGGTGTGCGGTGAGTGCCGGATCCTCGGCCAGGACGCGTTCCGCCTCCTCACGGGCGATGGCGATCAGATCGGCATCCTTGACGACGCGCAGCAGGCGCAGGGACGACCGGGCACCGGACTGGGCGTCGCCGAGCACGTCACCCTCCCCCCGCAGCTCGAGGTCGACCTCGGCCAGTTCGAACCCGTCCGTCGTCGCCGCGACCGCCTCCACCCTCTCCCGCGACGGGGTGCCCGCGGGCGCCTCTGTCACGAGCAGGCACAGGCCGGGGACCGCGCCACGACCGACGCGTCCGCGCAGCTGATGCAGCTGAGAGACGCCGAAGCGGTCGGCTTCGAGGATCACCATGGTCGAGGCGTTCGGGACGTCGACCCCGACCTCGACGACGGTCGTCGCCACCAGCACGTCGATGTCGCCGCGGGCGAAGGCCTGCATGACAGCATCCTTCTCCTCCCCCGGCATGCGCCCGTGCAGGATCGCCACGCGCAGCTGCTCGTAGGCGGGATGCCGCGCCAGCAGCTCCTGCACCTGCACGACCCCCCAGCGGGTGCGCTCGGGAACCCCCTCTGACGGGCCTGCGGGCTCATCTGCGGTGTCGTCCTTGACGAGCGCCTCGGCGTCGATGGCCGCGCACACGACGAACGCCTGGCGGCCCTGGGCCACCTCTTCGGCGATGCGGTCCCACACCCGCGCGAACCAGCCGGGCTTCTCTGCCAGCGGTGCGACGAAGGATGAGATGCCGGCGCGCCCGGCGGGCATGGTGCGGATGGTCGACACGTCGAGGTCGCCGAATACCGTCATCGCGACCGTCCGCGGGATGGGCGTGGCCGTCAGCACGAGCACGTGCGGCGCGGTTCCCTTGGCACGAAGGGCCTCGCGCTGCTCGACTCCGAAGCGATGCTGCTCGTCTACCACCACGAGCCCCAGGTCCGCGAAGGTCGTCGACGCGCTCAGCAGCGCGTGGGTGCCCACGACGATGCGCGCCTGGCCCGAGGCCGCGCGCAGCGCCGCCTTGCGGCGCTCGGCGGCCGTGAGCTGTCCGGTGAGGAGCGTGGGCATGAGCTCGGGAGCCAGGCGGGGGCCGAGCATGCGGGCGATGGAGCGCACGTGCTGCGCGGCGAGCACCTCGGTGGGGGCGATGAGCGCCGCCTGTCCCCCGGTCTCGGCCACCTGCAGCATGGCGCGCAGGGCGACGAGGGTCTTGCCGGAACCGACTTCGCCCTGCACGAGCCGGTTCATCGGCCACGCGCCTTCGAGGTCGGACGCGATGCGGCGACCGACGCTCTCCTGGTCGGGGGTGAGGGCGAACGGCAGTGCTGCGTCGAACTGTGCAAGCAGCCCCCCGGGCGTGGCGGTGCGCGACGTCGCCGACAGGGAGCGCACCTGCTCACGCTGCTGCAGCAGGGCCGACTGCAGCACGAACGCCTCATGCGTTCGGAGGGTCTCCTGTGCCTGGCCGATCTGCTCGAAAGTCTCGGGGCGGTGGATGCGCTCCAGCGCGGTGCGCGCGTCGAGCAGGTCGCGCGCGACGCGGAACGACTCCGGGAGGGGGTCGGGCACCGAGTCGAGCACGTCGAGCACGGTGTCGACGGTCTTCTTGATCTGCCAGCTGGCCACCGTGCTCGTGGCGGGGTAGATGGGGACCGGTTCGGTCGACCGCGCGCGGGCGGCCGTCAGGGCGACGGTGTCGTCCTCGAACAGCTGATAGTCGGGATGGGCGAACTGCTGCGCGCCGCGGTAGATCCCGACCTTTCCCGAGAAGATCCCCCGCCGTCCGGGGGTCAGCTCCGCCGCGCGCCATGCCTGGTTGAAGAACGTCAGCACGAGGGCA
>NZ_JANJFJ010000139.1:0-10726 GCF_024626565.1 Microbacterium sp. zg.Y909 | reverse complement strand
TGGATGCCGCGGACCTCGCACGGCTGCGGGAACTCGAAGCGCTCGTCCGCGCATCGTCCGATCCGGCGCACGACCACACACCGCCGGCGGGCGATGCTGGCGCGGAAGCGGACGCGGACGGTTCCGTTTCCCGGCACGCCAACGTCGACGGCTCGGTCTCTGCACCCGTGGGCATCGCCGCCGGTGGCGACACCGAGGCCGTCCCGACCCCGCCCCCGAATCCCGGCGTCGGCCCGCGCATCGGGGGGTGGCGCGCCGCCGCGATCGCGGCGGCCGCCGTGGCGGGTTGCGCAGTGGGCGGTGCGGGGGTCGCCGTCGCCGTCGCGCCGCCGGCCCCGGACGCCGTGCTGCGACCGATCGCCGAGTCCGAGATCCCGAGTGACTTCGACCAGAACGGCATACTGGACTTCCTTCGCATCGACCGTGAGACGGGCATCACCGCCTACGAACCTCATCGAGGCGTCCGCGCCTTCACCTTCACCGGCACCGACGGCACCCCGTGCCTGATCGTGAGCGTCGATGCCGACTTCTTCGACTATGCGTGCGGGCATGGACGGCTTGACCCCACGCTCGACCTCATGCCTGGCCGGACCGCGCCGGCGACGATCGCGAGGGGCCTGTCGAAGGCCGTGTTCGTCCGGCTGGTCGCCCGCGACGGGACGGTGCAGATATGGGTGGAGGACCGCCCGGGCTGACCCGAGCGGCCCCGGCGTTCCACGAAGCAGGTTCATGCGCAAAGGGGGCGACGCGGCTGCGGTAGGCAGGCCGCACCCGACCGCCGCCACGACCGCGATGCCCATGGCGGCGCTTCTGACACGATCAGCCGCGCCCCCATCGATGACGAGCCCGAGCAGCACGCCGGTGATCAGCAGCAGGGCGGCGGTGTAGTACAACGGTCCACGCACGCGGTAGAGGGCTCCCAGGAGACCGGTCATCGTCCGCTCCCGAACAGACCCGTCAACAAAGGGACGACGCGCGCGGCGGGCACCTCATAGCTGCCTCGGCCACTCTGGCGCACCCACCCCGCGGAGACGAGCTGACGCAGGTGGTGGTGCAGCTGGCCCATCGTTCCAAGGGTGTCGATGTCCGCGAGCTGGGCGGTCGTCGTCGTGCCTGTAAGGATGCGGCGCAGCAGTTCCAGGCGCACGGGATGCGCGAGGGCTTGGAACGTGGGGGCATGGTCCCCCCCAGTCGGCTTCGAGCAGTCCTTCGGTCGCGACGCCCTCCTGCCACGCGACAGGAGCGCCCGTCGGCAGCGTCGCTCACGCCATCAACCTGCGGTACATCGTAGGAACGTACAAGCGACGCGACGCGGCCGGCGACTGCGGTGCGGGCGCCATAATGATCCCGTGCCCGATCGGACGACCATGCCCGACTTCTCTGACGAACTGCTCCGCCTGCGGCGCCGCGCCTACGGGCCCGCCGCTGACGGGGAGTTGGATGCCGCCGGCCTGACTCGACTGCGCGAACTCGAGGCGCTCGCCCGTGAGCAATCCGCTCCGACACCCACGGCGGGCGAACCGGACGAGACGGTGGATGCGGCCGGGGCGGCGCCCGCGCCTGCCGCCGTGGCTCCTCACGACGACGGCGGCGACGACGGCGTCGGCGGCGACACCCTGCCCGATCCCGACATCGTCGCGATGCACGCTCGCTCAGGGGGCCCGCGCACCGCCGCGATCGCGGCTGCCGCCGTGGTCGGATGCGCGCTCGTCGGGGCGGGGATGACCGTCGCTCTCGCGCCGCCCGCCCCCGATCACGTCCTGAAGCCGGTGCAGGAGACCGGGGTGCCCGACCACATCGAACCGGGCTGGCTCGACCACCTCGGTCTCGACCCCGAGGCGCGCCTGGTCGCCTACGAACCCCACCTGGGAATCCAGGCCCACACCTTCACCGGAAGTGGGGGAGACGGATGCCTCATGGTGAGCATCGACGACACCCTCCTCGACTTCGCCTGCGGTCGCGGGCGACTGGATGCGACTGTCGACCTCATGCCCGGAAGGTCGGTGTGGGCGGGTAACGACCCGAAACTGCTCACCGGCCTGCTCGTGCGCATGGTGGCCCGTGACGGCGTCGTCGAAGTGTGGGTGGAGGAGCCGGCGCCCTAGCGCGCGTCCACGATCGACCCGACCAGCATGCGCCCCGGGATCGGGGGCATGCCGGTCGGATTCCGTCAACCGGGATGCCGGTCGGCGCGAGCCGGCATCCCGGACGAATCACGCCGCGCCGGCGACGCCGTCTCACAGCGAACTCCCACACAACCGCAGACGTGATCTCTTGTGAGTATCTGTGGCTTTGTTGTAACGTGTGGGAAATCCCCGCCGGAAGGACTGCGCGTGTACGCGATGGAACGCCACCAGTTGATCGAGAGACTTGTCGTGCAGGACGGTCGTGTGGCCGTCGTCGATCTCGCCGACCGCTTCGGCGTCACGACGGAAACGGTGCGGCGCGATCTCGACCAGCTCGAACGAGCGGGCGCGTTGCGACGAGTGCACGGCGGCGCGGTGGCGCGCGAGCGCACGAGCCTTGTGGAGCCGTCGCTGGTCGAACGCTCTTCGCAGCGGGGAGCCGCCAAGCAGGCCATCGCCGGCCGTGCCCTAGACGTGCTCGGCGACGGGTTCCGCGGCTCGGTCTACATCGATGCCGGGACCACGACCGCTGCGGTCGCAACGCTCCTTCCCGCTCGCCTCGCCGAAACCGACGGCACCGCCGAGGTCGTCACCCACGCGATGTCGGTGGCGGGCGTCCTCGCCGGTGCGCCCCGTCTTTCGCTCACCGTCATCGGCGGGCGGGTGCGCAGCCTGACCGGGGCCGCTGTGGGTTCCCACACCGTGCGCGCCATCGAGGGGCTGCGCCCCGACGTCGCCTTCATCGGCACCAACGGCATCTCCGCGGGGTTCGGGCTCAGCACCCCCGATCCCGAGGAGGCGGCCGTCAAGCGCGCGATCGTGCAGAGTTCCCGGCGCGTGGTCGTCGTGAGCGATGCCCAGAAGTTCGACGCCGAACTGCTGGTCGCCTTCGCCGGCCTCGACGACATCGACGTCGTGGTCGCCGACCGTGCCCCCGGTGACGCCCTCGGCGCCGCGCTTCACGAAGCGGGGACGGAGGTGTGGACCGCATGATCGTCACCCTCACCGCGAACCCGTCGCTGGACCGTACGGTCGAGCTCGCAGCCCCGCTCGAGGTCGGGGGCGTGCAGGTCGCCCGCGGCGCCCGGGAGGATGCCGGCGGCAAGGGCATCAACGTCTCGCGGGTGTGTGCGGCGTCCGATGTGCCGACCCTCGCCCTGCTGCCACTGGCCGCCGATGACCCGTTCGCGGTCTCGCTCCAAGCCACCGGCATCCCTGCCGTCACGGTGCCCGTCGCCGGCCACGCCCGCGCGAACATCACGATCACCGACCCGGCCGGCGAGACCACGAAGGTCAACCTCCGTGGGGCAGCCCTCGGTGACGCCGAGCGCGCCGCCGTGGTCGAAACGGTCGTCGAATCGTGTGCGGGAGCGCAGTGGCTCGTGCTGGCAGGATCCCTTCCCCCCGGTGTGCCCGAGGGGTTCTACGTCGAGGTCATCGACGCCGTTCGCCGGCGTTGGGCGGATGCCGCCCCCCGCATCGCCGTCGACACATCGGGGCCGGCGCTGGCGGCGGTGGTCGCGCAGGCCCGTCCCGACCTCATCAAGCCGAACGAGCATGAGCTTGCCGACCTCGCCGGCATCGCGCTGGACCCCGAGGCCGACCTCGTCACCGCAGTGCTGCCGGTCGCCCGGCGACTCGTGCCGGCGCAGGTCGGCGCGGCCTTGGTGACGCTCGGCGGCGACGGCGCCGTGCTGGTCACCGCGACCGGCGCGTGGGCCGGTCGTCCGCCGCGCATCCGCGTGCACTCCACCGTCGGCGCGGGCGACAGCTCGCTGGCCGGCTACCTCATCGCCGACGCGCGCGGCGCCGAACCCGCCGAGCGGCTGCGCAGCTCCATCCGGTACGGCGCCGCAGCGGCGTCACTCCCGGGCACACAAGCACCACGGCCCTCCGACCTTCCGACCGGCGACGTGCCGGTGCGGACCATCGACGACTGACCCACCTTCCGACCCCTTGGAGGTCATCATGACCGAGACCATCACCACTGAGCTCGTCAGCCTCGACGAACCGCTCGGCGACGACAAGCGGGCCGTCATCCACGCTCTCGCGGCGCGGGTGGCGGCACAGGGACGCGCGACCGATGCCGACGCCCTCGCGGCCGACGCGTGGGCGCGTGAGCAGAAAGACGAGACGGGGCTGCCCGGCGGCATCGCGATTCCGCATGCCAAGAGCGCCGCCGTCACGCAGGCCTCACTGGCCTTCGCGCGGCTGAAGCCGGGCGTACCGTTCGGCGCCCCCGACGGTCCCGCGGACCTGGTATTCCTCATCGCCGCGCCCGAGGGAGCGGCCGAGGCGCATCTGGCCGTCCTGTCCAAGCTCGCCCGCTCGCTGATGCAGGAGGACTTCACCTCGGCGCTGCGCTCCGCCACGAGCGCGGACGAGGTGGTGCACATCGTCCGCCGCGCGATCGGGGAAGAGGCGGCGGCAGAGCCGACTCCGGTCAGCGCGTCGGCTGCGCCGTCGTCGACGGCGGCGCCGGCGACGGCCCCGCAGGCTGAGGGCGCGATTCCCCCCGCTCCGCAGAGCTCCGGCGCGACGCCCGAGCTCACCGTCGACGGCCGCCCCGCGCGCATCGTCGCCGTCACCTCGTGCGCCACCGGCATCGCGCACACCTTCATGGCGGCCGACGCTCTCAGTGCCGCAGGTAAGAAGGCAGGCATCGACCTGGTGGTCGAGCCGCAGGGCTCCAGCGGGTACAAGGCATTGCCCAAGGACGTGATCGAGCGGGCGGATGCCGTGATCTTCGCGACCGACGTCGACGTGCGCGAGCCGCAGCGTTTCGCGGGCAAGCCGGTCGTGCGCTCCGGGGTCAAGCGCGGCATCGAACAGCCGACGCAGATGATCGCCGAGGCGGTCGCCGCCGCGAAGGACCCACAGGCACAGCGAGTCACGGGCGACGCGGCCGCGTCGACCCAGACGACCGCCGACCGCCCCGGCGCGGGGGCGAGCATCCAGCGGTGGCTCCTGACCGGTGTCAGCTACATGATCCCGTTCGTCGCCGGCGGCGGGCTGCTGATGGCGCTCGGCTTCCTGCTCGGCGGATACGAGGTCAGCAACGACGCGGCATCCGTCATCATCCAGAATTCGCTCTGGGAGCTTCCTGCCGGCGGTCTCGGCCAGTACCTCGGCTCCGTCGCGTTCATGATCGGCAACACGTCGATGGGCTTCCTGGTCGCCGCGCTGGCCGGCTACATCGCGTTCGCGATCGCCGACAGGCCGGGCATCGCGCCCGGATTCGTCGCCGGCGCCGTCGCCGTGCTCATGAACGCCGGCTTCATCGGCGGCATCGTCGGTGGTCTCCTCGCTGGTGGTGTGGCGTGGTGGCTCGGCAGGCTCGACGCGCCGCGCTGGCTGCGCGGGCTCATGCCGGTCGTGATCATCCCGCTGCTGGCATCCATCGTGGCCTCCGGCCTCATGGTGCTCTTCCTGGGTCGTCCCATCGCCTGGCTCATGGAGCAGATGACCAACGGCCTCAACGACCTCGCCGCCACCGGGCTGATCGTCGTGGTCGGCGTGATCGTGGGACTGATGATGTGCTTCGACCTGGGCGGACCGGTCAACAAGGTCGCGTACGCCTTCGCCGTCGCGGGGCTGGGCACGGCCTCGGCCACGAACACGACGCCGTACCTGATCATGGCCGCGGTGATGTGCGCCGGCATGGTCCCGCCGCTCGCCATGGCGCTGGCCTCCACTGTGCTCGCGCGCAACCTCTTCACTCCGGTCGAGCGCGAGAACGGCAAGGCCGCCTGGCTGCTGGGTGCCTCGTTCATCTCCGAAGGCGCCATCCCGTTCGCCGCAGCCGACCCGCTGCGCGTCATCCCCGCGACCATGGTCGGCGGCGCGGTCACCGGCGCGCTCAGCATGCTGTTCGCGGTGGAGTCGCGTGCGCCGCACGGCGGCCTCTTCGTCTGGTTCGCCATCGAGCCCTTCTGGGGGTTCCTGGTGGCGCTGGCGGCAGGTACCGTCGTGAGTGCGCTCGTCGTCGTGGCCCTCAAGAAGTGGGTCGCGCCGAAGGAGTTCGCCGAGGCCGAGAAGGCTCCCGCCGCTCAGGTTCCGGCAACCGTTTGAAAACCCCACAAGGAGGACCCCATGGCAGAACGCCAGGCCACGATCGCCAGCAGCTCCGGACTGCACGCCCGCCCCGCAAAGCTCTTCGTGCAGGCGGTGCAGGAGAAGAGCGTGCCGGTCACCATCGCGGTCGAGGGCGGACCCGACCTCAACGCCGGCAGCATCCTGTCGCTCATGGGGCTCGGTGCCTCGAACGGCACGGTCGTGACGCTCAAGGCCGAAGGCGAGGGCGCCGAGGAGGCGCTCGACGACCTCGTCGCGCTGCTGGAGACGGATCTCGACGCGCAGTGACACGCCACTGACGCCGGCTAGGGCCGGACACACGGATGCCGCGGGGTACACCCCCGCGGCATCCGTCGTCTGCGGGCAGCTGTCAGCGCGGTGGTTCTCGCTACAGGTCGACCGAGTTGCCGGGTTCGAGCTCGAGGAACTCGCCGGCGTTCTGCTCCGTCGCCCACTTCAGGCGGGCGCGGCCCATCTGCAGTCCGGCGCGGGAGAGCGTCATGTCGTGGGTGCCGAAGGCCCGGCGGGGCTTCACGGCGAGGACGAAGTCCATCGCCTCGCCGATCTTCAGCCACGGCGCACCCACCGGCGCCGCCAGCAGCCGCACCTCCGCACCCTTGGGCACGGCGTAGGAGTCCCCGGGGTAATAGAAGTCGTCGTTGACGAGGACACCGACGTTGTCGATGATCGGGATGGACTCGTGGATCACCGCGTGCCGTCCGCCGTAGAACACCAGTGTGAACGGGTCGACCGTGACGGTGTCACCGGGGGCGACGACCGTGATGTCGTATCCGGGGGCGGCGGCCGCGACTCCGGCCGGTGCGAAGATCGGCACGCGCGGCGCCAGAGCCGTCAGCCGGTCCAGATGATCGGGCGTCCAGTGGTCGGGGTGCTCGTGGGTGAGGACGACGGCGACGAGGTTCTTCACATCCGTCAGGGGGAGGGTGAACGAACCCGGGTCGATGATGATCGTCTTTCCATCGCGCTCGAGGCGCAGGCAGGCATGTTCGTGCTTTGTGACTCGCATGAGGAAAGTCAACCGTGCGACACGCCCGGCGGCAACCGCAGCCCGCCTCGATTTGGCCACGTCATGCGAGCCGTGGCATACTTTAACGGTTGTCGAAACGGCCCCATCGTATAGCGGCCTAGTACGCCGCCCTCTCACGGCGGTAACGCGGGTTCGAATCCCGCTGGGGTCACAACACGAAAAACCCCCCGGTTTCTGCCGGGGGGTTTTTCGCTGCCCACGGGGCTGGCGCCGTGAGGGAGCCGCAGGCAGGCTGGCCGCATGTCGGCAATGCGTACGGCGTCACGGTATGGGTCGATCTTCCTCGCAGTCATCGCGTTGGCCGTCGTTCTGGCACTGGCCGCGGCGGGTGCCGATTCCGGCGCTCGCTGGGTCGCCACAGGGTACGTCGCCGTCTTCGTCGTCCTCACCCTCGTGCGCATGGTGCGCGACGTGCTGCACGGACACGTGGGGCTCGACATCCTCGCGGTGGTGGCGATGGTGGCGACTCTCGCGGTGGGGGAGTATGTCGCTTCGCTCATCATCGTGCTGATGCTCTCGGGCGGCGAGGCGCTCGAGGAGTTCGCGGCGCGCCGCGCGCAGCGCGACCTGACTGCCCTGCTGGACCGCTCGCCGCGGACCGCGCACATCGTCGGCGGGCCGGGCGGTCTCCCGGCCGCGGCCGGCGACGAGCGACTGCGCGACGTGCCGGTGGAGGACGTGCAGGTCGGTGATCTGCTGCTCGTGCGCCCATCGGAGGTCGTTCCCGTCGACGGGGTGGTCGTGGGGGATGCCGGCACCTTCGACGAGTCGTCCCTCACGGGCGAGAGCCTGCCGGTGACCCGCTCGGACGGGGACGAGGTGTTCTCGGGCGCCGTCAACGGCACCCGTGCGGTGCGGCTGCGCGCGGTGCGGCGCAGCGCCGACAGCCAATACCAGCAGATCGTCGCGCTCGTCGAGGCGGCGCAGACTTCCCGCGCGCCTGTCGTGCGGCTCGCCGACCGGTTCGCGGTGCCCTTCACCGCCGTGTCCCTCGTGCTGGCGGGAACGGCGTGGGGGCTGTCGGGGGATCCCACCCGCTTCGCCGAGGTGCTCGTGCTCGCCACCCCGTGTCCGCTGCTGCTGGCGGCGCCCATCGCGTTCCTGGGCGGGCTGTCCCGGGCCGCGAAGTCCGGGATCATCGTCAAGGGCGGCGCTCAGATCGAGCGTTTGGCGCGCGTGCGGTCGGTGTGCTTCGACAAGACCGGCACGCTCACCTCGGGGCGTCCCGAGCTCGTCGACGTGCTCCCCGCGGCGGGGTTCAGTGCCGACGAGGTGCTGCAGCTGGCCGCCTCGGCCGAGCAGTACTCCTCGCACGTGCTCGCCGACGGCATCCGAGCCGCCGCCGATGCCCGAGGACTGCAGCTGCTGCCGGCCCGAGAAGCCAGCGAGGTCGCGACCAACGGTGTGTCCGCCGTGCTCGCGGAGCGGCAGGTGGCGGTGGGCAAGTCCGCCTTCGTAGCCACCGTCGCCGACGGGGTGCAACGCCCCCGGCTCGAACCGGGCCAGGTGGCGGCGTACGTCGCGGTCGATGGCCGCTTCGCCGGTGCGCTGCTGCTCGCAGATGCAGCCCGGGAGGAGTCCCGCGAGGTGGTCGCGTGGCTGCGCACCCACGGGGTCGAGCGTGTCGCGATGCTCACCGGCGACGCCGCTCCCACCGCCGAGGCGATCGCCCACGGCATCGGGGTCGACGAGGTGCACGCCGACCTGCTCCCGCCCGAGAAAGTGCACCTCGTCGGGGCGTTCACCCCGCGCCCCACGATGATGGTCGGCGACGGCATCAACGACGCCCCGGCGCTGGCGGCAGCCGACGTCGGGGTGGCGATGGGGGCGCGCGGCGCGACGGCGGCGGGGGATGCCGCCGACGTCGTCATCACGGTCGACTCGCTCGCGCGCGTGGTCGAAGCGATCGTGATCGGCCGCCACACGCTGCGGGTCGCCCTCACCGCGATCTGGATCGGCATCGGGCTGAGCGTCGGGCTGATGCTCATCGCGATGACGGGCGTGATCCCCGCCGTCGTGGGTGCCCTCGTGCAGGAACTGGTCGACCTCGCAACGATCCTCTACGCCCTCCGCGCCCTGCGCGCGCCTGCCTCCGGCCTCGCGCCCGCGCCGACGCCCACGCCGACGCCGACGCCGCGCGACCGGTGAGACGAATACCCGCGGCCGAGACCGTGGGTGGCACCCGCCGTCTCGGCCGTCAGGATTCGTCTCAGCGCCAGGGCGAGGCGGCCGGGTCAGTCGGCGGCGGGGGCGGCGGGGGAGCGGCGGCGGCGGCGCACCGCGCGGCGGATCAGCCAGACGGCCGCGCCGATCACACCGATCACCCCCAGCCACGGCAGCAGGAAGCCCAGCGCGACAACGATGCCGTTCATCGCGGCCACGAGACCATTCCATCCCGCCAGCAGTCCGTCGGTGAATCCGGCGGGGTCGGCGTCGACACGCTCCGTGGGCGTCACGACGCTGACCGTCAGCGACGACAGCGATACCTGCCCGTCGAGATAGTCCAGCTGCCCCTGCAGCGACTCCAGCTCCGCCTGGCGCTCGGCCAGCGCGTCCTCGGCCGCGATCAAGTCCGACAGTGAGCCGGCTTCGCTCAGCAGGGCGGTGAGCCGCTCTACCGACGCCGCGGCCGATGCCACCCGTGCTCGCAAGTCGACCGCCTCGGTCGTGACGTCCTGACGCGAGATGCGGGATGCCGTGACCTCGCCGAACTCGTCGAGGCGCTCGATCGTGGCGGTCAGCTCCGTCGACGGCACGCGCACCGTGATCCAGGTGTCCGACACCGCCGAGGGGCCGGGATACAGCGCGGCATCGCCGTACTGGCCCCCGACGAATCCACCCTCGATCGTGCCGCTCTCGCCGAGACCGCCGGCCCGCCCGAGGCTGAGCGATTCCACGAAGCCGCCCGCCGCTTCGGCCTCAGCCGAGATCGCCTCGAGGGCATCGGCAGCCGCCCGCGCACCTGAGCCCACCTCGAGCGTCGCCGAGGCGGTCGCGATCACCTCGCGTTGCTGCGCACCGTCGCCGCCGCCGTCGGCGGCACCGCCGATGACGCCCAGCCCACTCTCGGCATCGCCGTCGGCCACGCCGGCCTCCGGCATGACGGCCGAGCCTTCGGTCGTGGTCATCCACGCGCCGTCGATCACCTGGCTGTCTGTCCCCGAGCCGCCCCTGATGAGATTGCCCACGCCCGGTGCGATCACGGCCGCCACGAGCACCAGCGCCGCCGCGGCGCCTCCGGCGACGAGCCAGCTGCGCCGGCGCTGTCGGGCGGTGCGTGCCGGCGTCGCGCCGCGAACGGCCGGCGCCGCCTCGCGCCCCGCCGCCGCGCCGCGAGGCTCTTGGCGGATGCGCGCGAACAGCTCGCCCTCGATGCGGGCGACCGTCTGGTCGTCCAGGTCGGGCAGATCCGCGGAGGCATCCGCCCCGGAAGAAGTCGTCGGGGTCATGCGGTCTCCGTTCCCAGTTCGGTCCGCAG
>NZ_JANJFJ010000138.1:0-10903 GCF_024626565.1 Microbacterium sp. zg.Y909 | reverse complement strand
TCGGCCATCGGGATCGCGCCCTGATGGTGGCGGATCATCAGCGACAGGAACAGGCAGTCGCCGGCGGTGCCCTGCGCCTCGGCGAGAGCGGTGAGCTCAGCGGGGGATGCCATGCCCATGGCCTCGCGCTCCTCCTCGGGGGAGAGGGTCGCCGTGCTCGTGACGCCGTGATCGTGACCGGCATCCGACGCCGCCATCCACGCCATGGGAGCGCCGCCGGCCTGCGGGAGCCCCCACTTGACCAGCCAGTCGAACATCTCGCCCCGCTGGCCGGCCTGCCCCGTGGCGATGTCGTAAGACAGCACGCGCAGCTGTTCGTCGTCGGTCTTGCGATAGGCCGTCATCGCCATCTCGATCGCCTGCGCGTGGTGCGCCTGCATGTCGCGGGCGAACCCCGCTTCAGCGGAGTCGTTCGCGGGAAGAGCCGGACCCGATGCCGTGAAGGTCGAGAACCGGCCGGCGGCGAAGGCCACCGCGGCGACCGCGACCGCGATCAGCACGACCGCGATCCACCGACGCCGCGGGGCCTCGGTCATGACTGCTTGCCCGGACCGTCGATGGCGCCGGTGCAGGCGGCGTTGGGCTCGGGGACGCTCTGGCTGCGCCAGTAGGCGCCGAGGAAGTCCTCGATGCGCTCGTCGTCGGGTCCGTCGAGCTTCAGCTGGGCGTTCCATGCGCTCATCACCACGGGCGCGTCGAGGCCCTCGTGGGGGGAGAGGAGCACGTAGCTCGACGGCAGCTTGGCCTTGATGGCATCCAGGCCCGCCGCGTCGACGGCATCCGCGTCGTAGGTGATCCACACGGCGCCGTGCTCGAGCGAGTGCACCGCGTTCTCGTTCGCAACCGGCTCGGAGTAGATGCCGCAGTTCAGCCAGGCGGCGTTGTGGTCGCCGCCGGCCGGCGGGGTCTGGGGGTACGCGACGGTGCCCTCGACGTGGGTGGCTGTGTTCTCGAACGTCTCGACGCCCGGGATCGCCGTCCCGTCGCCGTCACCGCGGTCGAATGTGACGGGCTTGGGCGTGAAGACGATGGATGCCACGACGAGCGCGATGACCGCGATGGCCGCAGCGACGCCCACGGACCACCAGACGAGCTTGCTGCGGCGACGCTTGGCGAGTTCCCGCTGGTACTGCGCGAGCTTCTCCTGCTTCTGCTTCTCACGCTGCTGCTTGACGGTGAGGGTGATGTCGGCCTGGGTGGCGGGGTTGCCGCTCGCACGCTTGGTGGGGCGGTCGGAGGGTGTCGGGGTCATGTGTGATCTCGGTTCGGAGGGGCGCGCGGGGGGCGCGACGGTCGCCTCAGCCTATTCGCACGCATAGGTCAACGGCTGGGAAGGAGCTAGACTCATCCGGTTCTCGAATCGTTTCGACGATTCCGCCCTGCGACTCCCTGGATACCGTGCTCGATACTTCGCCCATTCCCACCGTCTCCGCCGCCGACTCGTCAGGCACCGACCGCCCCGCTACGACCGGTGCCATCCGCACCGCAGGCCGCCCGGCGACCGGTGCCATCCGCACCCTGGGCGCCAACCCCACGACCGCTCCGATCGTGCTGCACCCCGGTGACGCGCTGTCGACCCGCCGCCGCGTGCTCTACGTCATCCTGCTCGGTGCGCTCACCGCGCTGGGGCCCTTCACGGTGGACCTCTATCTGCCGGCGTTCCCGGCGCTCGAAGAGGACTTCCGCACCTCCGCAGCGTCGATCCAGCTGACCCTCACGGGCACGATGATCGGCTTCGCCCTGGGGCAGCTCGTCGTCGGTCCGCTCAGCGACAAGGTGGGCCGCCGCGTGCCGCTCATCGTCGTGACCGCATTGCACGTGCTCGCCAGCACGGCGGCCGCGTTCGCGCCGAACCTCGAGCTCCTCATGCTCGCGCGGGTGCTCATGGGCGCGGGCGCCGCCGCCGGCGGTGTCGTCGCGGCGGCCATCGTGCGCGACCTGTTCGGCGGTCGCCGGCTCGTGGTCATGCTGAGCCGGTTGGCGCTGGTGTCCGGCGTCGCCCCGGTCGTCGCACCGCTCATCGGCTCGGCGCTGCTGACCGTCGTGCCTTGGCGCGGCATCTTCGTCGCCCTGGCGATCTACGGCGTCGTCATGTTCACCTGCGCGGTGGCGTTCCTCCCCGAGACCCTGCCCGCGGCCCGCCGCGCTGAGCGGGGATCGACGACCGTGATGCAGCGGTATCGCTCCGTGCTCAGCGACCGCGTCTTCATCGGCGTGCTCATCATCGGCGGCATGACCTTCAGCGGTCTGTTCTCGTACCTCTCGGCATCCTCGTTCCTCTTCCAGCAGACCTACGGCTTCGATCCCCAGCAGTACGGACTGCTATTCGCCATCAACTCCGTCGGCGTCGTCATCGGCGTGCAGACCGCATCGCGGCTGGCCGCCCGCTTCGGCCCGCAGTGGGTGATGGCCTTCTCGACCGCGGTGCTCGTGCTCGCCGCATCGGCCATCGTCGTCTGCGACGCCCTCGACGTCGGCATCTGGGGCGTGATGGTGCCGCTGTTCATCTTCATGACCGGATGCGGGTTCACGTTCCCGTGCGTGCAGGTGCTGGCGCTGGACCGCCACGGCAAGGCCGCCGGCACCGCGCAGTCGCTCGTCGGCGCCGTCAACTTCGGTGTGGCCGGCCTCGTCTCGCCGCTCGTGGGGTTGATCGCGGGCGACGGCGGCATCACCCCGACGACGATGGCCTCGGTCATGGTCGGTTGTGGCGTGATCGGGGTTCTGGCGCTGTGGCTGGTCGTGCGTCCGAAGACGGTCGAGCGCCTCGCGCCATAGCGCTCGCGCGCGGGGGGCCCACGGCGGCGCGATAGCCTTTGCGGCAAGTCGTCCGCAAGCCCCCCTCCGCCGGGTCGCCTGACGCCGCACAATGAGGTGATGGAAGCCCACAACCGTCCGATTACGCGGCTGCTCGTGCCCGGGATCGTGCTCGTCGCCCTCGCCTGCGCGCTGGGCGCGTGGATCCTGCAGCGCGGGCCCGAGCCCTTCGTGCTCGACCACTGGTGGAACCAGGCCCTCGTCGGGTGGCAGGTCGAGGCGGTGGCGGTGTTCTCACTGGCCATGAACTGGCTCGGCGGGGGAGTGTTCGGCGTCTTCGTGGTGCCGATCGGGGGAGCGCTGGCGCTGCTGATCATGCGGCGGTACATGGGTGCGCTGTATTTCGTGGCGGCGTCGATCTTCAGCGCCGCGGCGGTGCAGGTGCTCAAGCGCCTCTTCGGCCGGGCGCGCCCCGAGGAGATCCTGGTGATCAGCGACTACGGCTCGTTCCCATCTGGGCACGCCGCCAACGCCGCGACCCTCGCGGTGGTGGCCGCCGTGCTCTTCCCGCGGCTGTGGGTCGTGATCGCGGGGGCGGTGTGGGTGATGCTGATGGCCTTCAGCCGCACGTACGTGCACGCGCACTGGCTGAGCGACACCGTGGGCGGGGCGATCATCGGCGCCGGGATGGCGCTGCTGATGGCATCCGCCTTCGCCGTGCCGCTGCGGGCCGAAGCGACCCGCCGATCCCGACCCCCGCTCCGCGTCGCACCCGTCGCTGCCGAGTGAGTGTTCGCGGGCTCGAGCAGCCCACACGGGGCGTGTGGCGCGCGGGGATGCCGCGACGTAACGTCGCGGCATGAGCGAACTCACTGCGGCGGACGCGGCCCTGCGCGCGGTGCCGCGCCCCGATGGCTCGGCTCCCCTGGCGCTGGTGCTCGGGGCCACCGGCTACATCGGCGGGCGCCTGGTGCCGCGCCTGCGCCAGGCCGGATACCGCGTGCGCGTGCTCGCCCGTGACGCCGGCCGGGTGGCGGCCTTCCCGTGGGGTGACTCCGTCGAGGTGGTCACCGGCTCCGCCGAGGACCCCGACGCGGTGCGCGAAGCCGTACGCGACGTCGACGTGCTGTACTACCTCGTCCATTCCATGGCCGCCGGTCCCGGCTTCGACCGCACGGACCTGCGCGCGGCCGAGACGGTCGCGGCGGCCGCCGCCGCGGCATCGGTCGGGCGCATCGTGTACCTGGGTGGCCTGCACCCCTCCGGCGGCGACCTGTCACCCCACCTGCGCTCCCGCGTCGCGGTGGGGGATGTCTTCCTCTCCTCCGGCGTTCCCACCCTGGTGCTGCAGGCGGGCGTGGTCATCGGCTCGGGCTCGGCCTCGTTCGAGATGGTGCGCCACCTCACCGAGGTGCTGCCGTACATGCCGGCGCCGCGCTGGGTGCGCAACCGCATCCAGCCGATCGCCGTGCGCGACGTGCTGCACTACCTGCTCGGGGCGGCGCGGGTGGATGCCGACGTCAACCGGGCCGTCGACATCGGCGGTCCCGACGTGCTGCGGTACGGACAGATGATGAACGGGTACGCCGCCGAGGCGGGTCTGCCGCAGCGGGCGATCGCATCGCTGCCGGTGTTCACGCCGGGGCTCGCCTCGCACTGGGTCAACCTCGTCACGCCCATCCCGCGGGCCATCGCCCGGCCGCTGGTCGCGTCGCTGCAGAACGAGTGCGTCATGGACGACCACGCGGTCGACGACCTCATCCCGCCGCCCGCGGGAGGCCTCACCCCCTACCGTCGTGCCGTGCGCCTCGCACTCGGGCGGGTCGCGGCCGACGAGGTCGAGACCAGCTGGCAGGATTCCGAGGTGCTCGGCGCTCCCTCGGACCCGCTGCCGTCGGATCCCGACTGGGCCGGGCGCACCGCGTACACCGACGAGCGTTCCACCCTCACCTCGGCCGACCCGCAGCGGCTGTGGGGCGTGATCACCGGGATCGGCGGCGACAACGGCTGGTACTCGACCCCGCTGCTGTGGGCGGTGCGCGGGTGGATGGACAAGCTCGCCGGCGGTGTGGGCCTGGCCAGGGGGCGGCGCAGCCGGTCGCGGGTCGCGCCGGGCGACGTCATCGACTTCTGGCGGGTGGAGACGGTCGAGGAGGGCAGCATGCTGCGCCTTCGCGCCGAGATGAAGGTGCCGGGAAGGGCGTGGCTCGAGCTGCGGGCGACCGAGGCCGATGGCGGCTCGCGCTACGACCAGCGCGCAGTGTTCTTTCCGCGGGGGCTGGCGGGACGGCTGTACTGGCTCGCGGTGCTGCCCTTCCACGGCTTCGTCTTCCGGGGCATGGCCAACCGCATCACGGCTACTGCCGAGGCCGAGTCGACGGGGCGGGGACAGGTTGCGGGCGTCCTCTGACGGCCTGGGCGCCCCGGGCGATCGCCTGGCGCGGGGGTCGGCGGACCCGCCGGGTCAGGACGCCGCGCGATGGGCACACGCCTCGGCGAACGCCGTGATCGCCTCGACCGCGCCCCGCGTGTCTGCGGGTGTGCCGCCCGCCCGTCCGGCCACCAAGCCCGCCACGAAGGCGCTGAGCGGCACGGCCTGAGCCGAGGCGGCGGTCGTGTCGTCGGCGAGGGTGAGCAGCAGCGCGACGGGTATGTCGTCGGCGACGAGGTCGAAGCGCTCGCAGAGGGCCATCGCCCACTCGTGCACGGCGTCGGTCGGAAGGGTGCGATCGCCCACGGCGTGACCTCCTCGGCGGCTCGGCGGCGAGCCTTGGGGGCGATCCTCGCACGCCCGGGCGCGCACGTCTCGGGTACGGCGGAATCCGTGCCGTGTCAGGATGAGGTCGTGACCCGAATCCGCCCCTACCGCCGCGGCGATGAGGCCGCGCTCGCCGAGATCTGCCTGCGCACCGCCGACGCGGGTGCGGATGCCACCGGCATCTTCGCCGACGACGACCTCTGGGCAGAGGTGTTCGTGCTGCCGTACGTCGCGCGGCATCCGGAGTTCGCCTTCGTCGTCGAGACCGACGACGGACGCGTCGTGGGATACGCCGTGGCTGCCCCCGATACCCGCCGGTTCGAGGACTGGTTCGCCGATGAGTGGTGGCCGCGGTTCGCCGAGCGCTGGCCGCGGCCGGAGGGCGAACGGACCCGGCAGGACGGCACCCTCATCTACGCCTACGGCAGGCACGCAGGGGCGGAGCCGTACGGCGACACCCATCCGGCGCACCTGCACATCGATCTGCTTCCGCAGGCGCAGGGGCAGGGATGGGGGCGACGGCTGATCGACACGGTCATCGCCGCGCTGCGGGCCGAGGGAGTACCCGGGCTGCACCTGGTCGCCTCCGCCGACAACGCCGGGGCGCTGGCGTTCTACGACCGCCTCGGGTTCACCCGCATGCCGTCGCACGAGGGAGTGCAGGCGTTCAGCCGCGACCTCTGACGATCGAGGCGATGCCGGCGATGCCGGCGATGCCGGCGATGCCGGCGATGCCTCGATGGGGAGAAGTCCCCATCGCGCACCGTGCCGCGCGGATGGTGCACTGGATGCCAGGAGGAACGCGATGACCGCCGCCACTGTGCGCCCCACTCAAGAGTGGAACTCCGCGGATGCCTGGGCGGCGCTGCACCACGCCGAGACCTCGCCCCACGACCTCGCGTCGATCGCGGGTGCCTTTCCGCACTATGCCGAGCAGATAGCCCGACATCCCCGGGCCTATCCGGCCCTCATCGAATGGGCCGGGGTCGTCGCCGTGGGGCGGCGCACGACGCCGGGCGAGCGCGAGTCGACCAGTGCCGGGACCACCGACGTTCTGGCGGCGGGACGCCGCGAGTCCGGCGTGCATCCGCTGGCCTTCTCGGGCGACGCCGACGCGTGGCGCGCGGCGGTGGCCGCGGGTGCCGCACTCACGCAGGGCGCAGAGCGGCCGGTGGGGATGCGGGGGGATCGCGCCTCCGAACGCGTCCGGTGGACGCCCGGTGCCGCGGCCGAGTCCTTCGCGCCTGTCGCGGCTGTCGCCGCCCCGGCCGCGTCGCCCTGGTGGGCCGACGTCACACCGCGGGCGGCCCCCGCGCTCCCGGCCTCCACCGCCCTCGCATCCCCGTCTCCGACGTCTTCATCGCACGATGACCCCGCATCGGCGGCGCCCGCCGCGGCGGGGCCCGCGCCCGCCACGGCATCCCCGGCCGTGGGCGGCGATCAGCCCACGGGGGCGGTCAACGGCAAGGCGCTGCTCGGGTTCGTGTTCGCCTTCGTCCTGGCGCCGCTGGGCGTGGTGTTCGCTCACCTGGCGTTGCGAGAGATCGGCCGCACCGGCGAGGCCGGGCGTGGCTACGCGCGCGCGGGCCTTGCGATCGGGTACACGGTCGTCACGCTGGTTGCGGTCGCCGCCGGCATCGCGCTGTCGGTCGTGTTGTCCGGCTGAGGCCGGCTCAGCGCACCCGGCCCGCGTCGAGCCGCACTTCGCGGTCGACGAGCCCCTCGGGCACCTCCACGTGCGAGATCAGCACCACGGCCTGGTCGGGAGAAACCGCCTGCAGCAGGTCGGTGAGAAGCGCGTCGGATGCCGCAGGGTCCACGCCGGCGGTGGGTTCGTCGAGGACGAGCACCGGGAAGCCGTGAAGCAGGGCGCGCGCCAGCGCGATGCGCTGTGCCTGGCCCCCGGAGACGAGCGCGCCGCGCTCGCCGACGCGGGCGTCGAGGCCGCCGCGCTCTGCCAACCACAGGCCGAGGCCCACGCGGGAGAGCACCGCGGTCAGCTCCTCGTCGGTCGCGGTGTCGCGGGCGAAGAGCAGGTTCTGCCGGATGTCCTCGTCGAAGAGCATCGGCTGCTGCTCGCACAGGCCAACGGTCAGGCGCACGTCGTCCGGCGACAGATCGCGCACCGAGCGGCCCCCGATGTCGTAGGTGCCGGTGCAATCGAGGAAGCGCACGAGCACGTGGGCAAGGGTCGTCTTGCCGGCGCCGCTGGATCCGACGACCAGCACGCGCTCGCCGGGGCGCACGTCGAGGTCGACGCCGCTGAGGGACGGCGTCGCGGCGTCCGGCCACGTGGCCGAGACGTCGCGCAGCCGCAGCCCCTCGCCGAGTGCGGGCGCCTCGCCGGTCGCGGGCGGCGCATCGCGGACGAGTCCGGCGGGAATGTCGGCGGGCACGGATTCGGCGATGCGCTCCGCCGACGCGTGCACCTGCCGCCAGGCGGCTGCGGCCAGCGGCACGGCGCCGAACACCTCGAAAACGGCCATCGGCACGAGCACTGCCACCGCCAGCGCGGGGCCGCCGAGGGTGGCGGCATCCGGAGCCGTCACGGCGACAGCCAGCAGCGACGCCGCCCCCGCGAGCAGCGAGACGATGGCGGTCGTCGCCGCCTGGGCGCCGGCGCGGCGGACCACCGCGCGGCGGACGGCCCCGTCGGCCTCGGCGATGCGGGCGCGGCTCTCGGCCTCGGCGCCGTAGGCCAGCAGCACATCGAGGCTTCCCAGGTGGTCGGTCACGGCGTCGGCCAGCCGGGCGCGCAGCGGGGCGATGGCGCGCTCGGCGCGCCCGCCCGCGGCCCATCCCCAGAGCGTCGCGACGAGTGCGGCCACGATGAGGCAGGCCAGCAGGGTGAGGGCGGCGGGCCAGGACACGAATGCCACGAAGACGACGGCCGAGAGGGCCACGACAGCCGAGGCGACGAGTGGCTCCACCACGCGCAGCGGCAGGTTCTGCAACTCGTCGACGTCGTCGACGAGCGCTCCCAGCACCGAGCCGCGCCGCGTGCGGGTAAGCCCGTCGGGGGCGAGGGGGATGAGGCGACGCACCAGCGCGGTGCGGGTGGTGGCGAGCTGGCGCAGCGCCGCGTCGTGCGAAGTGAGCCGTTCCAGATAGCGGAAGGCCGCGCGCGAGAGCGCGAAGGCGCGCACCCCCACGACAGCGGCGGTGAGGTACATCACTGCGGGCTGCTCGCTGGCCCGGACGATGAGCCAGGCGCTGACGGCGAGGAGGGCCACCGCCGAAGCCTCGGTGGCGAATCCCGATGCGGCCGCGCGCCAGAACCGGCGGGCGGGCGGCATCGCGCCGCGCAGCACGTCCGCGGCGGTGACGGGAGCGGCGGTCGTCCGAGGGGCGGCCGTGGTGTTCGTCGTCGTGGTCATGCCGGCACCTCCGCCGTCTGCAGGCGCACGACGCGGTCGGCGTAGGCGCGGGCGGTGGTGCGGTGCGAGATCAGCAGCACGGTGGCGCCGGCGTCGGCGAGCCCGTGCAGGTTCCGCCACAGCAGGTCCTCGGTCTGTGCGTCGAGGGCCGAGCTCGGCTCGTCGAGGGCGAGCACGGATGCCGCACCGGCGAGGTACCGGTGAATCGCGCGCGCCACGGCGACCCGCTGCGCCTGCCCACCCGACAGTCCCGCTCCCTGCACGCCGAGCTCCCGCGCCGGATCGATGTCGACGGCGCCGGCCAGGGCGAGTGCCCGCGCCACCGTCGCGGGGTCGGGGGAGGGGGCGCCCAGTGCGACGTTGTCGGCGACCGTCCCCGAGATGAGGCCGGGGTGCTGGCCCGCCCACGCCAGCCAGCGGTCAGGGCGCAGGCGGGTGAGGGCGACGCCGCCGAGCGTCGCCTCGCCGTCTAATTCGGCCGCGCCGCGGAGCGCCGCGAAGACGCTGGACTTTCCGGCCCCGCTCGGTCCTTCCAGAAGCACGAGCTCGCCGGCATCCGCCCGCAGGTCCACCGGGGCCAGCGAGCGGTCGCCGTAGCGCACGCGCAGGTGGCGCAGCACGAGGGGACCGGATGCCGCACCGCCGGCCTCTGCAGCGGGTTCGTCTCCCGTCGGGCCTGCGGCGCCCGGCCGGTCAGCGCGGCGGGCGGCAGCCTCATCGAGCACCGCGAAGACGTCGTCGGTGGCGGAAACACCCTCGGCGGCGGCGTGGAACTGCACGCCCACCTGGCGCAGCGGCAGGTACGCCTCCGGCGCGAGCAGCAGCACGAAGAGGCCCACGAGGAGCGCGAGTTCGCCCTCGAGCAGGCGGAAGCCGATCGACACGGCGATGATCGCCACCGACAGGCTGGCCAGCAGCTCCAGGGCGAACCCGGAGAGGAACGACACGCGCAGCACCCGCATGGTCTGGTCGCGGTAGCGCTCGGTGATGCGCTGGATCGACGTGACGGCGCGGTGCTGCCTGCCGAAGACCGTGAGGGTCGACAGCCCGCGCACGGTGTCGGCGAAGCGGGCGGCCAGCTGCCGCAGGGTCTGCCACTGCTTGTCCTGCACGGCGCGGGTGGCCAGGCCGATGAGGATCATGAAGAAGGGGATCAGCGGAATCGTCAGCACCACCGTCAGGCCGGAGATCCAGTCCATCCACCACATCACGGCGATGATGAGCGGCGTCGCGATGGCCGTCTGCGCCAGCTGCGGAAGGTAGCGGGCGAAGTAGGCGTCGAGGGCGTCGAGGCCGCGCCCGGCGGTCAGGGCGAGGTGTGCCGAGTTGTGGCGGGCGAGCCAGCCGGGCCCGAGGTCGCCGACCGCCTCGACGACGTTCGCGCGCAGCTGCGCCTGCACGCGCGCCGACGCGCGGGCGGCGACCGTCTCACGCACCCACAGCAGCGCGGCGCGCAGGACGATGACCCCCGCGAGCGAGGCGAGGATGCCGGAGAGCTCGCCCCATGGCATCCCCTCGATCGCCCCGACGATCGCGCGCGTGAGCAGCCACGCGAAGGCGATGATGACGAGGGTCTGTGCGAGCCCGATCGCCGCGATCGCTGCGAAGAACGATCGCGACGCGCGCGCGTACTTCAGCAGCCGGGGGTCGAGGGGGCGGCCGCCGACGCGCGGTGGTGCGTCCGCGTCCTGCGAAGCCATGTATCGATCCTCCCACGCATGCCGCGCTCGGGCGGCGTGCCGATGACAACGGTCCGCCCCGGTCCGGCGCGCGAATCGCGCGGCGTGGGACCGGGGCGGCCGGGTTCAGTGGACTGCTGTGGCAGCCTTCTCGATCTCGACGCGGGTGACCCGCTTGCGGAACACCCAGTAGGTCCACCCCTGATACAGCAGCACCAGCGGCAGGAAGATGACCGCGGCCCACGTCATGATCGTGAGCGTGTAGTCCGTGCTCGAAGCGTTCTCGATCGTCAGGTTGAACGCCGGGTCGATCGTCGACGGCATGACGTTGG
>NZ_JANJFJ010000137.1:0-10981 GCF_024626565.1 Microbacterium sp. zg.Y909 | reverse complement strand
CGGTACCACATCCATGCCTCGGGGTTGATGGGCTCGCCCACCGAGCCCAGCAGCCGAAGCGAGGACAGGTCGAAGCGCTGCGGCACCTCGCGCCCGATCTTCATGAACGAGCGGATCGCGGTGGGCGCGGTGTAGAGGGTCGTGACCTTGTACTTCTCCACCAGCTCCCACCAGCGACCGGGGTGCGGCGTGTCGGGCGTGCCCTCGTAGAGCACCTGGGTGGCGCCGTTGGAGAGCGGACCGTAGGTCACGTAGCTGTGGCCGGTGACCCAGCCGATGTCGGCCGTGCACCAGAAGATGTCCGTCTCGGGGTGGATGTCGTGGACGATCCGGTTGGTGAAGGTCGTCTGGGTGAGGTATCCGCCCGAGGTGTGCAGAATCCCCTTGGGCTTTCCGGTGGTTCCCGAGGTGTAGAGGATGAAGAGCGGGTTCTCGGCGGGGAAGGGCTGCGCTTCGTGCTCGGGGGAGGCGTCGGCGACGACGTCGTGCCACCACAGGTCGCGGCCCTCGGTCCACTCCACGGCGTTGCCCCCGCGGCGCACCACCAGCACGTGCTCCACGGTCTCTTGCGGGCCGGAGCCGTTGCGGTCGGCCAGCGCCATGTCGACGGCGGGCTTGAGGGCCGACACCTTGCCCTTGCGGTAGCCGCCGTCGGCGGTGATCACGAGCTTCGCCCCGGCGTCGTCGATGCGCGTGCGCAGGCTGTCAGCCGAGAAGCCGCCGAAGACGACGGAGTGCACCGCCCCGACGCGGGCGACGGCGAGCATGGCGGCGATCGCCTCGGGGATCATCGGCATGTAGATGGCGACCCGGTCTCCGGCGACGATGCCGAGGTCACCCAGCACGTTCGCGACGCGCTTGACCTCGTCGGTCAGCTCGGCGTAGGTGACGCGGCGCTCATCGCCGGGCTCGCCCTCCCACAGCAGCGCGACGCGGTCGCCGTTGCCGGCTTCGACGTGACGGTCGAGGCAGTTGTACGCGACATTCAGCTCGCCGTCGGCGAACCAGGTCGCGAACGGGGGGTTGGACCAGTCCAGCACCTGTGTGAAGGGCTTGTGCCAGTGCAGCAGCTCCCGGGCCTGGTCGGCCCAGAATCCCTCGCGGTCGGCAGCGGCGCGTTCGTACAGCTCGCCGGTGGCCACGGCGTTCGCGGCGAAGTCGGCGGGCGGGGCGAATCGGCGGGTCTCGTTCAGCAGGTGGTCGATCTGGCTGCTCATGTCGGCGCGCTCCTTTGCGGGTCGGCGTGACGGGCTGACCGTCATCGCGGGTCACTCTATTGAGCGCCCCGAGGCGGTCACTACTGCCGATAGTGGGGGATGCCGGCTCCCACGGCTCGGATCTGACGGCGCGCCGGGCGCCGGTTTTGCCCGCTCGACCGCGGTTGCGTAAGCTCAATCCCAGTCGAATTCGGTTCTGGCTCAGCCGAACAGGGTTCTGGCGTATGCAACGCCCGTCCTCCCCCCAGGACGGTGTTCGTTGTCTGGCGGCATCCCATCCCCCCCATGGGATGCCGCCATCTCCTTCTCCGCCCGCTCTCCCCAGATCGCCGTGATGGGCGTGTCCTCCACGGATCAGGGTCGAGGCACCGCGCAGGGTCTGCCTGTCGGCCTACCGTCGGCACATGACCAGCGCCTTCGTCGTCCTGCCCCGCCGTGTCGGCGCGGCTCCCGACGTGCCGAGCGCCCCCGGCGCCGAGACGCCGCGGCGCGCGCTGCCGCTCACGGTGCCGCCGGTGGTGGTTCCGGGGTCGGCAGCGCGCGCGGTTGCGGAGACGGTGGAGTCGTCGGGGGCTGTCCGGCTGCAGCGGTGGTCGATGAGCGCGGTTCCGGTGCCGCGGCAGGGCAGCGTGCAGCACGCGGCTGCACCTCGGGAGCCATCGCAGGCGGTGGGCGCGGCGGCTCAGTGGGCCCGCCCTGACTCGGCGCGACCCCCGACCGCACTCCGCCTCGTGCCGGCTGACGCCGCCCTCGCGCCGCTCGCGGCGCTGCTGACCGATCCCCATGTCACCGACCTCTTCGTCAACGGCTGTGACGGACTCTTCGTCGACCGCGGTCGCGGCGCGGAGCGCGTGAGCGGATGGCGCATGTCCGAGGGCGAGGTGCGCACCTTGGCGGTCGACCTCATCGCGCTCGGTGGCCGCCACCTCGACGACGCCACTCCGTGCGTCGACGTGCGTATCGAAGGCGGATTCCGCGTGCACGCGGTGCTGCCGCCGGTCTCGCGCGGCGGCACCATGATCTCGCTGCGCGCGCCGGCGCCGATCGTCCCCGACCTCGACGCGCTGGGGGTCCTCGGCATGTTCGGCCCCCGCACGCGCGAGCTTCTCGACGCCGTCGTCGACGAGCGCGTGAACGTGCTGGTCACCGGCGCCACCGGGTCGGGAAAGACGACGCTGCTGGCGGCCCTGCTCGACCGGGTGCCGCACTCGCAGCGAGTGGTGACGATCGAGGATGTCGCCGAGCTACGGCTGCGGCATCCGCATCACGTGCGGCTCGAGGCGCGACAGCCGAACCTCGAGGGCGCCGGAGCGGTGTCGCTTGCGCGGCTGGTGCGAGAGGCGCTGCGCATGCGGCCCGATCGGCTCGTGGTGGGGGAGTGCCGGGGCGAGGAGGTGCGCGAGATGCTCACCGCCTTGAACACAGGGCACCACGGCGGCGCGGGAACGCTGCACGCCGGTGCCATGGGCGACGTGCCCGCCCGGCTGGAGGCGCTGGGCGCCCTGGCCGGCATGGACGAGCGTGCCGTCGCCCGCCAGGTCGTCAGCGCGATCGGGTGCGTCGTGCACGTCGCGCGCGGGGCGGGTGGTGCGCGCAAGGTCACGGGGATGGCGCGGCCCGTGCTGTCGGGCGGGGCCTTGTCGCTCGAGGCGGTGCCGCGGTGATCGGCCGGCGCCCCCGCGCGCAACCCCCCGACGCGGATGCCGCGGCGACCACGGTGCTGCAGCTCGCGGTGCTGCTGCAGGCCGGGATCACACCGCACCGGGCCTGGGAGCACCTCGCCTCGTCCGGAAACGCCACGGCGGCGGCGGTGTGCGCCCGGGTCGCGAAGGGCGCCGCGCTGGCGGTGGCCATCGCCGCGGCGGGCGGCACGTGGCGTCATGTCGCCGACGCCTGGTCTGTCGCGACGACCGTCGGAGCACCGTTGGCGGTGAGCCTGCGCGCGGTGGCCGAAGCGCTTCGCGATGCACAGGCGGCCTCCGACGACGTGCGGGTCGCGCTGGCCGAGCCTGTCGCCACGGCGCGTCTCATCGCCTGGCTGCCGCTGGTCGCCGTCGCCCTCGGCGCAGCGCTCGGCTTCGACACCGTGGGGGTCGTCTTCACCCAGCCGTTTGGCGCGGCCGCCGTCGTGGCGGGCGCCCTGCTCATGTTCGCCGCGCGCGGATGGACCGCCCGGCTGATCGCCCGAGCGCAGCCGCCGCCGGGCGTTCCCGGGCTGGACGCCGAGCTGCTCGCGGTCGCCCTCGCCGGCGGCGTCTCGATTCCCCGTGCGCGGGATCTCGTCGCCGCGACCGGCGTCGACGAGCACCCGCGCACCGCTGCCGTGCTCGAGCTCTCGCGCACGGCCGGTGCCCCGGCGGTCGAGCTGCTGCGTGCCGACGCCGCCCATGCCCGCCACCGTGCCCGCGTCGAGGGGCGGCTGCGTGCGGCGCGACTGTCGTCACGGCTGCTGCTGCCGCTGGGCGTGTGCACGCTGCCCGCTTTTCTGCTGCTCGGGGTGGCACCCATGCTCCTCGGCGTGCTCGCGACGACGCCGCTCACGCTCTGACCCGTGCCCGAACCACCTCACGACAAGGAGAATCATGACCCGCACACCCGACACCCTTCCCGCACTCACCCGCCGTCGCGCGGCGCGACTGATCGCCGACGAGAGCGGTGCGGCCACCGCGGAGTATGCGGTGGCGACCATGGCCGCCGTCGCCTTCGCCGGACTCCTGGTGGTGATCATGCGCTCCGACGAGGTGCGCGGCATCCTCACCGACCTCGTGCGGCGCGCGCTCACGGTCGCCTGATGAGCAGCCGCCGGTGGGACGATCGGGGGTCGGCCGCCGCCGAGCTGGCCGTCGCCCTGCCGGCGGTGATCATCGTGTTCCTGCTGTTCGCCGGGGCACTGACCGCATCGGGCCGCCAGGTCAGACTCGAGCAGGGCGCGGCGCAGGGTGCCCGGCTGGCCGCGCGGGGCGAAGCCGACGGGCGCGTGCAGGATGCCGTGTCGCGCGCGGTCACCGGGGCTGCCGCCGCCATCGGATCCGTCGGCGACCTCGTGTGCGTCACGGCCACCGCGCCCACGGGACTGCCCTTGCCGCTCGGCGAGCTGCGCGCCACGGCGTGCGCGGTGGGAGAGGGACGCTGATGCCCGGTACGGTCGCCGCCGTCGGCGTGCTCGCCACGGGCCTGCTGCTGGGCGCGTCGCTGCTGAGCGTCGGAACCGCGGCGGCGTGGAGCCAGCGGCTCGCGGGCGCCGCCGATGCCGCCGCGCTCGCCGCCGCCGACGCGGCATCCGGTGCCGTCGCGGGCGTGCCGTGCGAACGTGCCGCGCACGTAGCCGCCACCGTGGGGGCGGAGGTGATCGCGTGCGAGCTCGACGGCCTCGTGGCCACCGTCACCCTCGGCGCGACGTACGGGGTCATGCCCGTCTCGGTGGCCGCGCGTGCAGGTCCGCCGCCGGGTGCGCCTCCCGTTGCGCCCTGAAGCACCGCGACGCCCTCAGAGCATGCACGGGCCGAATCGGCGGGCCCGGCGGATGGAGGAGACAGACGCGCTGACGAGTGCTCTCGGCTTTCTCCAAGGGATTGAAAAGCGGCGGTGCTTATCCTTTCGCACCGTTGAGTGAAGGCGCCGACCGTCCGCCGCGTCCGGTCGGCTTCGAGCGGTGCGGCGTGGGATGTCCGCCGCACTGCCACGCACGTTGGAAGGCAGTGATGAACCCGAACTTCTGTTTCCTTCGCGGCTTCCGCCGCCGCAAGCAGGCCCTTCGCGCCGCACTCGGCACCCTCGCCGCGGCCGCACTGGTCGCTGCGCCCTTGGCAGCTGAACCCGCGCACGCGAAACTGGATGACGCGGCACCGGCTGCCGAGGCCGTGACTGGCCCGAACACCGAGGTCGTGTACACCGGCCACGGAGCGGGGTTGGACGTCCAGGGGTACTTGCCGCCGACGGCAGAGGTACCCGACCCGCTGGCCGCGTATCCCCCCGCCGGTCGGCCGGCAGGGTATGTCGACGAGTCGGCATTCGCCGGGGTACGCAACATCGCGTCCGTCGAAGACCCGTCCAGCACAGGACAGACGTACTGCATCAACCTGCGCGTGTTGACCGCGGTGGGCACCGGCTACGCGTCGGGGACCTGGGCGGAATCGAACATGCCGAATCTCGGCTACGTCACCTACATCCTCCACAACTACTACCCGGCGGTCGAGGCGCCGGCCGGGCTGACCCGCGATCAGCAGGCTGCCGCCGTGCAGTCGGCGGTCTGGTATTTCACCGACGGCTTCGTGTTGGGCGCGACCCCGGCCAAGGTACGCGAGGCCACCGCGGAGATCGTCGCGGACGCTCAGGCCAACGGCCCGGTCACCGAGCCGCCGGCGCCCGACGTGGAGATCGCCCCGGCCTCGGCTTCATCACCCGAGGGGAACGCGGCGGGTCCCTACGTCGTCACCGCCGAGGGCGCAGCGCCGGTCACCGTCAGCGTGCCGGCCGGCTACACGATGTACGAGGATGCAGCTGCCACCGCGCCGCTGGCGAACCCGAGCACCGTCTCCTCCGGCACATCCGTATGGGTCACCGGCCCCGGTGTCACGGGCATCGAAACCGTCCTGACCGCCCGGGCCACCGTCACGGTGCAGGAGGGGACCGTCTATCTCTACGACGGCAACAGCCCGGGTCGAGACGACGCGCAGCGGCTGATCCTCGCCAAGACGACCCAGCTCGAAGCCCTCGCGACCGCGACGGCGGAGTTCTTCACCGCCGGTGACCTCACCGTCAACAAGGCGTTCGCCGGTGCGGCGGTGGGGCAGCAGGGTGCAGCCCAGCTGGTGATCGACTGCGGCGACGGGTACACGTTCACGCAGGAGATCCCCGCGGGGACCAGCACGAGGCAGACCTACACCTTCACCGGCATCCCGGTCGGCAACACCTGCACGGTCACCGAGCCGACCACGGGGGCGACCACCGAGGTGGGCGTCACCACCGACGCTCCGCAGACAGGCACGATGCTGCCCGAGGGGCTGGCATTGACCGTCACCAACACGGTCGAGCTCAACGACGGCTCGCTCAACCTCGTGAAGGTCATCGCGGGCAGTGCGGCCGGTTCGCAGGACGAGGTGTCGGTGGGCATCATGTGCACCAGCGGCCTGGACGAGACCCTCGTGATCCCGGCAGGGTCGGCGGCGGGGGAGTACACGCGGACGTTCGGCGGCCTTCCCGCCGGGGACGAATGCACCGTGACGGAGCTGGCGACCGGGTCCAACGCGGTGGTGGAGGTGACGACCGATGCCCCGGTGACGGTGCAAATCGCAGCCGGTGCTGCCGTCGAGGCGCGGCTGACCAACACCGTCGAGCTCCGACCCGGATCGCTCGCACTGACCAAGACCGTGACGGGTGACGCGGCCGGCTCGCAGTCGGACATCCAGGTCGGCGTCATGTGCGACAGCGGGCTGGATGAGACCTTCACCATCCCCGGCGGCGCGGCGGCCGGTGACTACACGCAGAAGTACGAGCCGATCCCCGCCGGGTCGGAGTGCGTCATCACCGAGCTGGTGTCGGGGTCCACCTCCGAGGTCGAGGTCGTGCCCGGTGACCCGGTCACCGTGACGATCGAGCCGGGGGCGACTGCTGAGGTCGGCCTCACCAACACGGTGACCTTCAAGCCGGGCTCGCTCCGCGTGGTCAAGGTCATCAACGGCACGGGAGCCGGGCAGCAGTCCGCGATCTCCCTGTCGGTGATGTGCACCAACGGGCTGGCTGAGACCGTCGATATCCCCGCAGGGGCGGCCGCGGGGGAGTACACGCAGACGTTCGGCGGCCTGCCCGCCGGCACGGAGTGCACCGTCGCCGAGCCGCAGGCCGGTGCGAATGACTCGGTGCGCATCGTCGCCGACGATCCCGTCACGGTCACGGTCGCGCCGGGTGCCGAGACGGATGCGACGCTGACGAACACCGTGCTGCGGTTGCACACTGCGGCCGGTGGGGGGCTGGCGATGTCCGGAGGCGATGCGCCGATGCCGCTGCTGCCAGTGGCTTCGGGCGTGATCGGTCTCGGGTTGCTGCTGATGCTGGCCGTCCGGGCGAACCGCCGCACGGCGGAGTGAGTTGAGGGGTGGGCGGATGCCGCGGCATCCGCCCACCGTCAGCAACGTTCGCCCGATCACCGGTGGGGTGCGGTGTGAACACATCCGCCGCGTTGCGACACATATCGGAAGGCAATCATGAACTCACCATTCTCTTCCCCTGGGCGCGCAGGCCATCGGAAACCCGGTCTGCTCGCACTTCTCGGCACGCTTGCTGCAGCAGCCCTGGTGGTGACACCGCTGATGCCCGCACATGCGAGCATCGACGACGCGACGCCGGTGGCCGACGCGAGGACCGGATCCGACACCGAGATCGTCATCACCGGCGTCTCCGAGGGCCTGAGGCTTACGGGTTATCTGCCGCCCACGGCCATCGTGCCCGACCCGGCAACGCCGTATCCCGATAGCCCACCGGCCGACTACACCTCACGCTCGGGATTCATCGGCATCATCACGACCCAGTCGGTGAATGACCCGTCCAGCACCGGCGAGATGTACTGCATCGCCGCGCGCACTCCCACCGCCGTCGGCATCGGCTACCAGGCGGGGACGTGGTCGGAGTCGACCGTGCCGAACATCGGCTATGTCACCTACATCCTCAACAACTACTACCCGGCGGTCGCTGCGCCGGCGGGGCTGACGCCCGACCAGCAGGCCGCGGCCACCCAGTCGGCGATCTGGTACTTCACGGACGGCCTCGTGCTGGGCGCGGATGACGAGGTGGTGCGCACCGCTACCGCGGAGATCATCGCGGCGGCCCAGGCCCATGGCCCGGTGACCGAACCGGACGCACCCGTGGCGATCAGCCCGGCATCCGCCGCGGCACCGGCAGGCAGCGCGGCGGGCCCCTACGTCGTCACGGCCGAAGGTGCCGCGGCGGTGATATTGAGCGTGCCGACCGGCTACGAGATGTACAGCGACGCCGCCGCCACGACGCCGATCCCGAACGCGAGCAGCGTGCCGTCGGGAACCTCCGTCTGGATCACCGGGCCGGGGGAGACGGGCGCCGAAACCGTCCTGAGCGCGAAGGCGACCGTGACCGTGCAGCGTGGCAGCGTATACCTCTATGACGGCAACACCCCGTCGTACAGCACCGCGCAGCCGATGGTCCTCGCCGACACGGCGCAGTTCGATGCCACCGCCACAGCGACCACGGAGTTCTTCTCCGCCGGTGACCTCACCGTCACCAAGGCGTTCGCCGGTGCGGCGGTGGGGCAGCAGGGCGCCGCCCAGCTCGTGATCGACTGCGGCGAGGGGTACACGTTCACGCAGGACATCCCTGCGGGGACCAGCACGAGGCAGACCTACACGTTCCGCGGCATCCCCGTCGGCAACACGTGCACCGTCACAGAACCGCTCACGGGCGCGACCTCCGAGGTAGGTGTCACCACCGACCTCCCGGAGCCGGGCACGATGGCCGAGGCGGGCATCGCGCTGACGGTGACCAACACCGTTGAATTCAACGCGGGCTCGCTGAGCCTGGTGAAGGTCATCGAAGGCACGGCAGCCGGGCAGCAGTCCGCCATCTCCCTGTCGGCCACCTGCAGCAACGGGCTGGCCGAGACGTTCGACATCCCCGCCGGCGCGGGCGCCGGGGAGTACGCGCATACGTTCGGCAACCTGCCCGCCGGTACGGAGTGCACCGTGGCGGAGCGGGAGTCAGGCGCGAACAGTTCGGTACGCGTCCTCGCTGATGACCCGGTGACGGTGACGATCGCGCCGGGGGCGGTGACGGAGGCCAGGCTGACCAACACCGTGGAGCCGGTTCCGGCCGTGCCCGGTGGCGAGGCATCGATGCCCGGTGGCGCGGTGTCGTCGTCCGGTGGCGCGGTGTCGCCGTCGGGAGGCGACGCGGCGTCGATGTCGGGAGGCGACGCGCTGGCGAAGACGGGAGGCGATGCGCCGATGCCGCTGCTCGCGGTGGCTTCGGGTGTGATCGGTCTCGGGCTGCTGCTGATGCTGGCCGTCCGGGCGAACCGTCGCGCGGCGGAGTGAGTTGAGGGTGGGGTGGTGCCGCGGCATCCGCCCCGCCCGCACCCAGCGCCCGGACATGAGGGTACTGAGGGTTGAGCGTACTCAGGTTCTGCTCTGCTTGCCGGTGTGTATGGTGTGCACGGATAGAAAGGCGGCCACCGTGGCACAGGGCAAGAAGCTCGTCATCGTCGAGTCCCCGACGAAGATGAAGTCGATCCAGGGATACCTGGGCGATGGCTACGAGGTGCTGAGCTCGGTGGGTCACATCCGCGATCTCGCCGACAAGAAGGACATCCCGGCCGACAAGAAGAAGGCCTACGGCAAATACTCGATCGACGTCGAGAACGACTTCGACCCGCTGTACGTCGTCAACGACCGCAAGACCAAGACGGTCGCCGAGCTGAAGCGGGCGCTGAAGGGCGCCGACGAAGTCCTGCTCGCCACCGATGAGGACCGCGAGGGCGAAGCCATCGCGTGGCACCTGCTCGAGGTGCTCAAGCCCAAGGTCCCCGTCAAGCGCATGGTGTTCCACGAGATCACGAAGGACGCCATCCGCGCTGCCGCAGAGAACACCCGTGAGCTCGACCACGCCCTCGTCGACGCGCAGGAGACCCGCCGCGTGCTCGACCGCCTCTACGGCTGGGACGTCTCGCCGGTGCTGTGGCGCAAGATCGGCAGCGGCCGCGAGGGCCAGGCGCTCAGCGCCGGCCGCGTGCAGTCCGCCGCCACCCGCATGGTCGTCGAGCGCGAGCGCGAGCGCATGGCGTTCGTCTCCGCGTCGTACTGGGACGTCGAGGCGACGGCGGCGAAGGATGCCGCGAGCTTCGGCACCCGCCTGGCGCGCGTCGACGGTCTGCCGCTGGCCCGAGGCACCGACTTCGACGACAAGGGCGAGCTGAAGAAGGCCGTCATCGTCTTCGACGAGCAGCAGGCCCGGGAACTGGCCGATGCGATCGCCGCGAAGGGCACGGCATCCGTCACCGCCGTCGAGGCCAAGCCCGGCACGCGCAGCCCCAAAGCGCCGTTCACGACCTCGACCATGCAGCAGGAAGCCGGCCGCAAGCTCTCGATGAGCGCCAAGCACGCCATGAGCGTCGCCCAGCGTCTCTACGAGAAGGGCTACATCACTTATATGCGTACCGATTCGACGGCGCTGAGCACTCAGGCCATCGAAGCGGCCCGCGCACAGGCCGTGTCGCTGTACGGCGACCGCGCCGTGCCCGACCAGCCCCGCGTCTACCGCAGCAAGAGCCGCAACGCCCAGGAAGCGCACGAGGCCATCCGTCCGTCGGGCGAGCAGTTCCGCACCCCGTCGTCGGTGGCATCCGACCTCGACCGTGACGAGGCGCGCCTGTACGACCTCATCTGGAAGCGCACCGTCGCCAGCCAGATGTCCGACGCCAAGTACGAGACCACCACGGTGACCTTGACGGCCACGGCCGCCGGCCGCAGCGCCGAGTTCACCGCCTCGGGCACCGTCTACACGTTCAAGGGCTTCCTCGAGGCGTACGAAGAGGGCCGCGACGAGAAGCGCGGCGACGCAGACAAGGATGCCGACCAGTCGCTGCCCGCGCTCGCCGTCGGCGACAGCCTGAGCCTGCGCGACGTCGAGCCCAAGGGCCACGCCACGAGTCCCAAGCCCCGCTACACCGAGGCGAGCCTGGTCAAGGCGCTGGAGGAGAGGGGCATCGGCCGCCCGTCGACCTTCGCCAGCATCATCGACGT
>NZ_JANJFJ010000136.1:0-11007 GCF_024626565.1 Microbacterium sp. zg.Y909 | reverse complement strand
TCGCCCCCGCCGTCGTGGCGCTGCGCGCCCACGTCGCGTCGGTGCTCGAGACCGAGATCGCCCGCGCCCGCAGCCGCGGCGACGACGGCGCCACCGAGCAGGCGCTGCGCCACCTCGCCGGCGTGCTGATGCACACCCCCACGGTGCGCGCTCACGAGCTCGCCGAGCAGGGTCGCGCCGACGACGTGTTCGCCGCGGTGTCGGCGCTGTTCGGGCTCGAGGCCGACGAGCCTGTCGCGGTCGTCGAGACCGACGACGTGGCAGCCGCAGGCTGACCGTGAGCGCTCCCGTCCCCGCGTCCGAGGTGTACACCGCCGGCGGAGAAGACCGCGCCGCGACGCCCCTCAAGCGTGCCGCCCAGTGGGCCGGCACCGCGCTCGTATCGCTGTTCGATGCCGGCGGCGCGGCGGCCCCGGCGATGACCGACATCGTCATCCGCCTGGCACTGGACGGCACCGAAGTGCGGCGGTTCGAGCCTGCCGACATGGAGGACGTCGAAGCGATCCTCGAGATGGTGGAGCGCGACCTCGCAACGCTCGATGCCGTCGACTTCGCCGACGCCTGGCTCGACTGACCGCCCCCACTGCGCTCCCCGCACACGCTCGCCTGCGCGGTGAGACGATGGAGGGATGAGCCTGCACATCACCGACGACCCCGCAGCGGATGAGCTGCTCACGCGCGACCCGCTGGCCCTGCTCATCGGCATGCTGCTGGACCAGCAGGTGCCGATGGAGACTGCGTTCGCCGGGCCGCTGAAGATCAGCGAGCGCCTGGGGACGCTGGATGCCGAGGCCATCGCCGGCGCCGACCCCGAACAGTTCGCCGCGCTGTTCGCACAGACCCCGGCGGTGCACCGCTTTCCGGGTTCCATGGCGGCGCGGGTGCAGGCGCTGTGCGGTGCCGTCGTGAACGAATGGGGCGGGGATGCCGCAGCCATCTGGACCCGCGACGACCCGGATGGGCGCACGGTGCTGAAGCGCCTGAAGGCCCTGCCGGGATTCGGCGACCAGAAGGCGAAGATCTTCCTGGCGCTCATCGGAAAGCAGTACGGCTACACCGGCGACGGGTGGCGTGAGGCATCCGCCCCCTACGGCGAGGAGGGGTCGCACCGCAGCGTCGCCGACATCGTCTCGCCCGATTCGCTGCAGAAGGTGCGGGCGTTCAAGAAGGCCGCGAAGGCCGCCGCGCGCGAGTCCGCAGGCACGTCGGCATAAGAAAGGCAGCGCAAGCTCTCAGGTTTCTCATAGGGTAGAGACGAAGCGACCGCCGACGCCCCGGGGAGGCCTGCATGCTCACGCCGTTCATCATCATCGGCAGCATCGGTCTTCTGGTGCTCGTGATCTCGCTCGTGGTCGGCGACATCTTCGACCACTTCGAGATCGGCGAGGGTGCCCTCTCGGGCACGGCGCTCGGCATCGCCGCGGTGGTCTTCGGCGCGAGCGGTGTCTTCACCGCTTCATCGAACCTCGATGACGTGTGGGTCTACGTCATCGCGGCGGGACTCGCGATCGTCACCTACGTCGTGGCGGTGCTGTTCATCCGCAAGCTCGCGGCGAGCTCCGACGGCGCTCCCGCCAACGCCGTCGGCCTCACCGGGGTATGTCGCTCCCCGATCACCCCGGCCGGCGGCGAGGTCTCCCTCGACGGCCCGCACGAGATCGAGCGGCGCCTGGCGTACTCGGACACCCCCATTCCCGAAGGCGTGCGCATCCGCGTCGTCGAGCACAGCGGCACGCGCGTCAAAGTCGTCGCCGAGTAATCCCGCGGCGGTCGCCGCGATCCACGGAAGGAATCCCATGCCGGTCGACATCGTCCAGATCGCCGCCGTCCTCGCCCTCATCGTCGCAGTCCTCGGACTTCTGACCTTCATCGCTCGGCGCATCCGCCGCGTGCCCCCGAACGAGGCGCTCATCATCGTCGGACGCGGCGCCGGCAAGCCCGTGCCGGGTGAGGCCACCGGTCAGCGCGTCGTCATCGGCGGCCGCACGTTCGTGTGGCCGATCCTGCAACAGGGCTTCCCGATCTCGCTCGAGCAGCGCCAGATCGGCATCACCGTCGAGGGCGTCGACAAGAACCGCATCAAGATCGCCATCAAGGCGTCGATCAACTTCAAGGTCTCCGGCACCGAAGAGGGCGTGCGCCGCGCCGGCCAGCGCTTCCTCTCGCAGCAGGAGACCCTCACCGACATCATCCGCGAGTCGCTCGAAGGCTCGCTGCGCTCGATCATCGGCGACATGACGATCGAGCAGATCATCTCCGACCGCAAGGGATTGTCTGACCGGGTCGTCGCCGAGACCAAGGCCGACCTCGTCGAGCAGGGCCTGCAGGTGGATCTGCTCAACATCAGCGACATCTCCACCCCCGGCAGCGACTACCTCGCCAACCTGGGTCGCGCCGAGGCCGCCCGTGCCCGTCAGGTCGCCGAGGTCAGCGAAGCCGAAGCCTCGCGAGCCAGCGAATTCGCCCGCATCGAGGCCGCCGAGCAGATCGCCGAGCGCCAGAAGGCGCTGAGCCTGCGCCAGGCATCCATCAAGGCCGACACCGACCGCGCCAACGCCGAAGCCGACGCCGCCGGCACGTTCACCAAGGCCGAGCAGGATCGCCTCGTCGCACAGCAGGAGCGCGAGGCGCTCATCGAGCAGGCTCTCGTGACGCAGGAGCGGCTCGACATCGAGATCCGCAAGCCCGCCGAAGCCGAGGCGTACGCCGAGGTGCAGCGCGCCACGGCCCTGCGCGACGCCGCCAATGCCGCGACCGAAGCCGACGCGTACAAGCGCACCAAGATCGCCGAGGCGAACAAGGTCGCCGCGGTGCAGGATGCCGAGGCATCGGCCACCTCGGTGCGGTTCGCCGGTGAGGCCGAGCGCGACAAGCAGGTGGCACTGGCCGCCGGTATCCGCGCCGAGGGCGAGGCGCGCGCCGCCGCCACACAGGCCGTGGGTGTCGCCGAGGCCGCCTCGACCGACGCGAAGGCTGAGGCGCTGAAGAAGTACGGCGAAGCCGCGCTCGCGCAGGAGATCATCTCGCGCCTGCCCGAGATCGTGCGTGCCGCCGCCGAGCCGATCAGCAACATCGACCAGCTCACCGTCATCTCCACCGACGGCGCATCGGCGATCACGAAGACCGTCGGAACGGTCCTCGGCGAAGGCACCGAGGTCGTCAAGTCCCTGACGGGGCTGGACCTCGGAACGCTGCTGGCCGGTTTCGCCGGCAGCCGCGCGGGGGCATCGGGCAACGGTTCGGCTCCGGCCGGCGCCGGGACGACCGCGCACGGCTGAGCGGGCAGCGCAGGGATGCCGGCGATGCGGTCCACACCGGATGACGGTGCGGACCGTATCGTCGCAGACGGCCGACAGCCCGACCGGGCCTGGCCGACAGCACGGCCGAATGACAGATGGACAAGGGAGTCTTCGTGAGCGACACGGCCCCCGGCGCCGCAGCATCGAACGTGTGGCGGGACCCGGCACGCCCCGTCGACGAACGCGTCGCCGCGCTGCTGGCCGACTTCACCCTCGAGGAGAAGATCGCCCAGCTCACCGGCTACTGGTTCGACAAGCGCGGGCCCGGTGAGGTCGTCGCGCCGATGCAGGACACGCTCGGAGCCGGCCGACCGCCGTTCGAAGTCGCCGCCCGCGCCGGCCTCGGCCACGTCACGCGCGTGATCGGCACCGAGCCCGCCCCCATCCCCGAGGTCATGGCACGGCTTGCCGACGTGCAGGGGGCGCTCGTGGCATCCACTCGCCACGGCATCCCCGCCATCGCGCACGAGGAGTGCCTGACGGGCGTCAACGCGCTCGGTGCGACGGTGTACCCCGCGCCCCTGTCGTGGGGCGCCTCGTTCGATGCGGCGCTGACCGAACGCATCGGCGCCGCCATCGGCGCGGACCTGCGGGCCCTCGGCGTGCACCAGGGGCTCTCTCCCGTCCTCGACGTCGTGCGCGACTACCGCTGGGGGCGCGTCGAGGAGACGATCGGCGAAGACCCGGTGCTCGTCGGCGGCGTCGGGAGCGCCTACGTGCGAGGGATCGAGGATGCCGGCGTCGTCGCGACCCTGAAGCACTTCGTCGGCTATTCGGCGTCGCTGTCGGGCCGCAACCACGCGCCCGTCGCCGCCGGCCCTCGCGAGGTCGCCGACGTGCTGCTCGTGCCCTTCGAGCTCGCCGTGCGCGAGGCCGGGGTGCGCTCGGTGATGAACTCCTACAGCGACATCGACGGCGTTCCCGTCGCGGCAGACCACGCGCTGCTGACCGGTCTGCTGCGCGACACCTGGGGATTCAGCGGAACGGTCGTGTCGGACTACTGGGCGGTGGCGTTCCTCGCCACGGCCCACGGCGTCGCCCGCGACGCCGCCGACGCCGGCCGCATCGCCCTCGAGGCCGGCATCGACGTCGAGCTGCCCAACGGCATGTGCTACCCGCCGCTGGCGGGCCTGGTCGCCGACGGCGCGCTCGACGAGGCCGTCATCGACCGGGCCGTCGCGCGCGTACTGCGGCAGAAGGCGGAGCTCGGGCTGCTGGACCCCCCACAGGCGGATGCCGCGACGCGCGACGCCGCTGACGCCCTCGTGGTCCCCGACCTCGACTCCCCCGGCAACCGGGCGCTCGCCCGCGAGGCGGCGGAGGCATCCGTCGTGCTGCTGCGCAACGAGGGTGACCTGCTCCCGCTCCCCGCGGAGACCCGCCGTCGCATCGCCGTCATCGGCCCCACCGCCGACACCCCCCGCGCACTGCTGGGGTGCTACTCGTACCCGGTCCACGTGCTTCCGCGGCATCCGCAGTTCGGGCTCGGCGTCGACGTGCCCAGCGTGCTCGAGGCCCTCCGCGCCGAGTTCCCGCACGCTGACATCCGGCACGAGCGCGGTGCCGACTTCCTCCATGCCGACGAGTCCGCAATCCCCGCTGCGGTCGCCGCGGCCCGCGACGCCGACCTCGTGATCCTCACCGTCGGGGACCTGCCGGGAATGTTCGGCCGCGGGACCTCCGGCGAGGGGTGCGACGCGACCGACCTCACGCTGCCGGGCGGTCAGGCCGCCCTCGTCGCCGCCGTGCTCGCCGTAGGCACCCCGGTCGTGCTCGTGACCAACAGCGGCCGCCCCTACGCATTCGACTACTCCGCGGCATCGGTGCCCGCCGCCGTGCAGGCGTTCATCCCCGGCGAAGAGGGCGCGGCGGCCATCGCCGGCGTGCTGAGCGGGCGCGTGAACCCGGGCGGTCGGCTGCCGGTGCAGATCCCGCGCATCGCCGGCGGCGGTCAGCACGTCTACCTGGGAGCTCCGCTCACCCGCACGATCGACCGCATCTCGAACCTGCCTACCGAGCCGACGTTCCCCTTCGGGCACGGCCTCTCCTACGGATCGGTCGACATCGCCCCCGGCGTCCTCGACGCCCAGACGATCGCCACCGACGGCACCGCTTCGCTCTCCACGGTCGTGCGCAACACCGGGACGACCGCCGCGCCCGTCGTCGTGCAGCTGTACGTCTCGGATCCGGTCGCCGAGATCGCCCGCCCCGTGCGGCGCCTCGTCGGGTTCGCGAAGACGACGCTGGCGCCTTCCGCCGCCGCGACCGTCACCTTCACGGTGTCGCCGGAGCTGGCGGCCTACACCGGCATCGACCTGCAGCGACGGGTGGATGCCGGCACCCTCGTCTTCAGCCTGGGTCGCTCAAGCGAGGACCTGGTGTCCGAGCACGCCGTCGAGGTGGTCGGTGACCCGCGGCACGTGGGCACCGAGCAGATGATCGTCGCGCCCGTGTCCGTCGTCCTCGCGGAGGCCTGACGATGGCGCCGCGCATGATCCTGCCCGACTCACAGCCCTGGATCGAGATCGCCGAGCGCGCCCGCGCCGTCGAACGCGACAACGGCGGCATCGCCCCTCACGAGGTGGCGGACTCGGCCGACGCCTCCCGCGCCGAGCACATCCTCTACTTCGATTACCGCCGGTACTCGAGGCTCGGCTGGGGTACGCTCGCCGCCGCGCTGTGGCTGGGCGCCTGCGTGGCCGCAGCGCTCATTCCGGCCGGTTTCACCGAGACGCTCGAACGCGAGCGCGGCACGGCGTGGGCTGCTACCGCCACCGGGGTCGTGCTCGCGCTGGTTCTCGGTGCGATCTCCGTGCGGATGCTGCTCCGCCTGCGCCGCTCGGGGCGGGCTCTGACGCGCGCGCTCAACTACTGGATACGTCTGCCCGCACGACGCGCGGAGCCCCCCACGTTCGACCCGGACCACATCGGCACATCCCGCATCTACACCGACGTGGCATTCGGGCTGCGCATGGTGGCGGGCGGGATCACGGCGTCGCTCGGAGCGCTGGGCGCCCTGCTGGCCGCCCGCAGCATCATGCAGCTGGCAACGGCATCGCCGGCCGAACTCGGCGCGCAGCCGTCGGTCGCCGTGCTCGGCGTCCTGTTCGCGGCGGGCATGCTCGCGATGGCGGTGTGCCTGTTCGCCGGGATCCGCCGCGTCCTGTTCGTCTCCGTCAACCCCGGCGCAGTCCCCGCTGCCGTGGCGGCTACGCTCCGCGGAGGCGCTCGGCCAGGTACGCGGTGAGCGCGTCCAGCGGCACGCGCTCCTGCGCCATCGTGTCGCGGTCGCGCACCGTGACGGCGTTGTCGTCGAGGGAGTCGAAGTCGACAGTGACGCACAGCGGCGTGCCGATCTCGTCCTGACGGCGGTAACGGCGACCGATCGCGCCGGCGTCGTCGAAGTCGATGTTCCAGCCGTTGCTGCGCAGCGTGTCGGCCACCTCGCGCGCCAACGGCGACAGCCGCTCGTTGCGCGACAGCGGCAGCACGGCGACCTTCACGGGCGCCAGACGCGGGTCCAGGTGCAGCACGGTGCGGGTGTCGACCCCGCCCTTGGCGTTGGGCACCTCTTCCTCGTCGTACGCGTCGACGAGGAAGGCCATCATGGCGCGGGTGAGACCGAACGACGGCTCGATGACGTACGGGGTGTACTTCTCACCGGTGGCCTGGTCGAAGTAGGTCAGCGACTGGCCGGATGCCTCGGAGTGGCTGCCCAGGTCGTAGTCGGTGCGGTTGGCGACGCCCATCAGCTCGCCCCACTCCTTGCCGGTGAATCCGAAGCGGTACTCGACGTCGATGGTGCCGGCCGAGTAGTGCGCGCGGTCCTCCTCGGGAACGTCGAAGCGGCGCATGTTGTCGGCGTTGATGCCGAGGTCGACGAACCAGTTCCAGCACGCCTCGACCCAGTGGTCGAACCACTCCCCCGCCTCGGCCGGCGGGGTGAAGAACTCGATCTCCATCTGCTCGAACTCGCGGGTGCGGAAGATGAAGTTTCCGGGCGTGATCTCGTTGCGGAAGGCCTTGCCCACCTGGCCGATGCCGAACGGCGGCTTCTTGCGCGATGCCGTGAGCACGTTGGTGAAGTTGACGAAGATGCCCTGCGCGGTCTCGGGGCGGAGGAAATGCAGACCCGACTCGTCGTCGACGACGCCGAGGTAGGTCTTCACCAGGCCCGAGAACGCCTTGGGCTCGGTGTACTTGCCCTTCGTGCCGCAGTTCGGGCACGGGATGTCGGCCAGACCGTTGGCGGCGGGGCGGCCCTTGCGCGCCTCGAAGTCCTCGATGAGGTTGTCGGCGCGGAAGCGCTTGTGGCACTGCAGACATTCCACGAGGGGGTCGGTGAACGTCGCGACGTGGCCCGACGCCTCCCAGACTCGCTTGGGGAGGATGATCGAGGAGTCCAGACCCACCATGTCGCCACGGCCGCGGACGAACGTCTGCCACCACTGGCGACGGATGTTCTCCTTCAGCTCCGTGCCGAGGGGGCCGTAATCCCATGCCGAGCGGGATCCGCCGTAGATCTCACCGGCCTGGAACACGAACCCGCGGTGACGGGCGAGGGCGATGACTTTGTCGAGGCGGGACTGCTCGGCCACAGGTGGCTCCAAATGGTCGTGGTGCGGGCGCGGAAATCGCGGATGCCGCGAGGCCGCGGCATCCGTCGATTCTAGCCGCCGGGCCTCAGCGCACGAACGTGATCGTCAGCGGGTAGCGGTACCACTGCCCTTGGCTGGCCTTGACGGCGGCGATGATCGAGAAGATGAGGTCGACGGCGGCGGCGGCGAGCAGCACGAAGGCGCCGACCAGCACGAACAGCAGCACCATGCCGGCGATCATGGCGATCAGCACCGTCAGCTGGAAGTTCAGAGCCGTCGCGGCATGGGCCCGAACGAACGGGCCGCGGTCGCGCAGCGCCAGGTATCCGATCAGCGCGGGGACGAAACCGAAGAAGATGCCGCCGACGTGGATGAGGGTGGCCCACATCTTCTCGTCGGCAGGGCTGAGCGGAGCGGGCCCGTACGCAGCGCCATACGGCGGCTGCGGGGGCGGAGGCGGCATGGTCACTGTCTCAGCCTATGGGGGCGGCGGCGTCAGTCCGCGCGGCGGAGGGCGGCCGGAGTGAGCTCGCCGACGGAGGTGTGCCCGGAGAGCCCGAGGGTGATGTCGAGCTCGGCGAGCACGTTTCGCACCACCTCGCCGACCCCGGCCTCGCCCGCGACGCCGAGTCCGTACGCATACGGGCGGCCGAGGCCGACCGCGGTGGCCCCGAGGGCGAGGGCGATGAACACGTCGGCGCCGCTGCGGACTCCGGAGTCGAAGACGACCGGGACCCGTCCGGCCACGCGCTCTGCGATCGCCGGCAGCACCGCGAGCGTCGGCACCGACCGGTCGATCTGCCGGCCGCCGTGGTTGGAGATCCAGACTCCGTCCATCCCCGCGTCCACCGCACGGGCGGCGTCATCGGGGTGCACGATGCCCTTGAGGACGATGGGCAGCGACGTCCACTCCCGGGCGCGATCGAGCGCGTCCCACGTGAGCGCCGGAGTCGAGAACACGTCGAGGAACGTCTCGATCGCCGCACGGGGCAGCGGCGAGCGCAGATTCTCACGCAGGCGCGTGGACCCGGTGAGCGCGGCTCCCCGCCGCGCGATGCCGACCCCGGCGGCGACCGTGCGCGGCGCCATCCGCAGCTTGTCACCGGGCGCGGCGGCGTCGGCGCCCGCCATGGCAGCGCTGCGCACCCGCTCCCGCACGAGCCCGCGGAAGACGGGATCGGCCGTGTACTGCGCGATGCCGAGGCCGCGCGTGAACGGCAGGTACGCGAGGTCGAGGTCGCGGGTGCGCCAGCCCAGCAGGTGGGTGTCGAGGGTGATCACGATCGCCTCGCACCCCGAGGCCTCGGCCCGGCCGATCAGCGACCGGTTGAGTTCGTCCGAGGCCGACCAGTACAGCTGGAACAGCCGGTCGCCGTCGGGCGCGGCATCCCACACCCGCTCCATCGCATACGAGGCCTGATTGCTCAGCGTGTAGGGGACACCTGCGGATGCCGCGGCGCGCGCGACGGCGAGGTCGGCGTCGGGGTGGGCGAGCTCCATCACCCCGAGCGGCGCCAGCAGCAGCGGCGTCTCGCGGCGACGCCCGAGGAAGTCGATCGACAGATCGCGGCTCGACACGTCACGCAGCGGCCGCGGCCACACCTCCCACGCGTCGAAGGCGGCACGGTTGGCGGCCACAGTCCGCTCGGCGCCCGCACCGCCGGCGAGGTAGGCGAAGGCCTCGGCGCTCAAGGCGCGACGTGCGGCGGCCTCGAGCTGCAGCGGGTCCACCGGCACGCGCGGCGTCTGGCCGCTGATGCCGGCACGGTAGATGTGCGACTGGGTGCGGCGGGAGATGCCGCGGGCGGCCGCGGCGGGGTCTTCGGGAGCGACGGTGCTCATCCCCACACCCTATGGCCGGCCGCCGGCCGCCCCGTTCCGACGACACCCTCTCACCCGAACCCGCACCAGTCGGCCACCCACGACAGGATGCGGCCCCGCTCCTCTTCATCCGCGGGCACCTCGATCAGCCCCTCCCCTGAGGCAGTCTCGACGGCCAGCGTGAACACCGTGCCGCGCTTGTCCTCCTGCACCGCGTGCGCGTCGCAGCGCAGCGGCATGAGCGGCACGTCGACGGACGCTGCCTCCCCCGTGCCGTCGACCGCGAGGGCGACGGGGAAGGGATCGGTGCTCTCGGCGCCGAACTGCAGCAGGTTGGTGGGACGCACCTCGACGATCCGCAGCGGCTGCGCGCCGCCGGCGGGCGCGATGTCCAGGCGCAGCGTCGCGGGCGACCCCGGCGGGGACGGGGTGAACCCGCCCCACGACAGCGCGGTGACCGCCGCGACGTCGTGGGCGAGGCACTCCCGCGCGTGCAGGCCCGCGACGAACCTGAGCGGATCGTCCGCGGCCACGCGGAATTTGGCGCCCTCGCGGGTCGCGATGACAAGCGTGCTGCGACGATCTGCGGCATCCGGCTCCCCCTCGCACGCCGACGGCGGCAGCGTGATGCGCAGGTCGACCGTGCGTCCCGCGGGCACGGTGCTTTCGCGCTCTCGGACGACAGCGCCCGCGAACCAGTCGTCCCGCAGCTCGACGCGCGCGATGCGCAGATCCTCGTCCGATGCGTTCACCACCCGCACCTGAGCGGTGCGATCGGGGACGTCCGAGCGCAGCTGCTGCAGCGTCACGGTCACGCCGGCGGGAAGTGCGGGCGGCTCCGCGGCGCACGCGGCGAGCGCCAGCACGGCCCCGAGCGCGAGGGTGCCGGCTGCGCCGCGTGCACAACGTCGCCACTTCGCCACGGCCGGGCGCCGAACCGGGCGCGTGGGAGCGGTGCGTGCGCGAATCGCCGACGTTGTGCACACGGCGCGGGCCCGCCTACCGCCGCAGGGTCTCGCGGGCGACGGTGAAGTCCTCCAGCGCCACCGGGTCGATCTCGATCCCGATGCCCGGGCCCGTGGGCACCCGCACGTGGCCGTCCTCGAGCACGATGGGGTCGGTCACGATGTCGCGCGGGTAGAACCGGTCCGACGCCGAGACGTCGCCGGGCAGCGTGAAGCCCGGCAGGGCGGCGAGCGCCGCGTTCGCGGCCCGGCCGATGCCGGTTTCGAGCATGCCGCCGCACCACACCGGGATGTCGGCGCCCCGGCAGAGGTCGTGGATGGCGA